>NZ_JBKGHJ010000069.1:0-23703 GCF_046520365.1 Corallococcus sp. 4LFB | reverse complement strand
CGAAGCGCGCGCGGGACGCGGCAGCGGAACGCCGCGCCCGTCAGCGCGTGCACCGCGCCAAGGTGGGCCTGGGGGAACGGGGCCCGCCGTGGTGGACGGACGGGACGCCGGACCTCAACCGGCGCCTCGTGCGCAACGCACCCTACGCCGCCTGGTTCCAGGGCCTGCCTCCGGCCCCGTGAACCGCTTCAGGTGACGCCGGCGCAGGCGCGGCCCCACTGCACGGACGCGCAGAACGCCAGGCTGTCGCAGTGCGGTGAGCAGGGACTTCTACCCGCGCCACCGCGGCGCGAGCCCGCTGCCTCTCAAGACGCTGGAGGACGACGACGCCACCAACGAGGCCCGGGCAACGGGCCACACGGGCTGCAAGACGGGCGAGGACTCTTGCGACGAGTTCCGCTGGACGTTCAACGTGCCCTCCACTGCGGGCACGCAGGCCGCGCGCACGACTTCCACGACCTCTACAGCGCCTACTTCTCCGTGTCGCACCGCGCTGCGGTGTCAGTTACCGAGCCAGAGCCGGGCCGCGCGCCGCCAGCGGCAGCACGTCCTGCACCAGGTGGAGGAGCACGCGTCCGGGCTCCTCCACCATCATCATGTGGGCGGAGTGCTCGAACCAGACGAGCTGCTTGACCGGCGCGCGCACCCGCTGGAGCCAGTCCGCCGCGACCTGCGAGGGCGTCGTCGTGTCGTGCCGCCCCACGAAGAGGATGACCGGGCAGCCGAAGTCCGTGACCCGCAGGAAGTCGAAGCGCGCCATGTCCGGCAGCAGGCGCGGCAACGACAGCTGGGAGCCCAGGTCTATCGCCTCCACGTCCCGCGCGGTGTAGTCGGGGGAGAGCTCAGCCAGGTTGAGGTAGTGGAGGATGCCGTCGCGGCCATGCACCAGGCCTCCGAACGCGTTGGACCACTTGCGCTCAATGCCGATCTCCTGGAGGGGCAGCGACCCGTCCGCTTCCGGATAGGGCGCGAGCGCCTTCAACTCCTTGAGGGCTTCCGTGTGGTGGGCGGCCTCCGCCGCGGCGAGCGTGAGGGCATAGCTGACGCGTTCGTTCTCCTGGCCGCTGATGACCTGCCCCATCCCCACGTAGGCGAACAGCAGCTCGGGATGGCGGTGGGCCAGGCCCAGTCCGACGAGGCTCCCCCAGGAGTGCCCCAGGACGAAGACCTTGTCCTTGCCATAGCGGCTTCGCAGGTACTGGACGACCTCGGCGGCGTCCTCGGTGATGCGGTCGAGCGACAACGTGGGAGCGATGCGGGCAGGGTCGTTCGCGGTGTACGTCTTGCCGCTGCCGCGCTGGTCCCACTGCACCACGGTGAAGAAGTCCTCCCAGCCGCCCTGGAAGGCCCAGCTCGTCGGCAGCTCCGGTGAGGCCGGCCCCCCGTGGATCATCAGCAGGATGGGATTGTCCCGGTCACGCCCCCGGACGGAGATCCACTGCTCCGTCCCGCCCACCGGAATCTTGAGCAGCTCCTCTACCCCATTCCGCGTCACGATCTTCCGCGCGTCCGCGATGATGGCCCGCGCGTCCACGGCCGGCACGGGCGGAGTGGAAGCACACGCCACCCCCAACGTGAGGCCGCAGACCGCGAGGCCTCGCGCGAGCACGGCGAGGCAGAGGCGCAAGGGCGAAGTGGGCGACATGCCGGGCGACCCTCCATGAGACGCAGCGGGCAGCAGGGAACGCATCGGCTTGATGGGAAGCCTCCTGGGTCAGCGCGGGCGCACCGCGTCAGCCGGTCATTTCAGTAGACCACCAGCAGCGCGCTCACAACTCCTGGGCCGCCAAGATCCTCGGCGAGAACAGCGGGCGGGACGCTGCGCCGTGTCGTGACGGCATGCCAGAGCGACCGCCAGGGCAGGTCACGGACAGAGGCGCCCTGCCGGGAGCGATGTCCACCAACTGGTCCGACTGTCGGACCAGTTCGCGCCGCCTGCCGCCCGAGGCCGCGCTGTCCCGGCAGGCGACGAGAACGGTGGGCCCGCGAGTCCATGTCAGACCCCTCTGGTTGGATGGGCGAAGCATTGGCGAGAGGGGTGGCGGGAATGGTGAGGGTGGGGCTCGTGGCGTACGTGGAGGAGCAGCTCGAGCAGGACATCGCGCTGGGGCGGCTGCCGAGGAACGGGCGGCTGGCCTCGGAGCGGGTGATGGCGCGCTGGTATGGCGTGAGCCGGGGCACGGTGCGCGAGGCCTTGCGGCGGCTGGCGGCACGGGGCCTGGTGGTGCAGCACCCCGGGCGCCAGGCGCGCGCGGTGAAGCTGGACGAGTCCTTGACGCTGGAGAACCTGGGCCTGGCGCTACATGACGAGCGCTCCCAGGAGTGCCGGTGGCTCCTGGAGGGCTTTTTCAGCCTCAAGCGGCAGGTGCTGGTGGAACTGCTTTCCGACTGCTGTGCGAATACCTCCGTCATGGGCCTGGGGCCGCTGGAAGAAACCCTCTTCCAGCTCTGGGACGCGGCGCGCTGGCACCCCGGGGAGCGCTGTGCGCAGCTGGAGTTCGAGTTGCTGCGGCTGGCGGCCCAGGCGGCTGCACGTCCCGGGCACCTGCTCCTCATCCAGTCGCTGCAACGGGCCTTCAGGGGCATCGCGGCCCGGCTGCTGCCATTCATGGACGGTGAGTCGCTACGCCAGTGGGCCATCTGCGCGAAGAACGCCCTGCAAGAGCGCGACATGCAGGCACTCCAGCATCAGCTGCCGGCGCTGCTGAAGGCCTGCGATGAGCGGGTGCTCGACCAATTCACCCCCGCGCCCCAGAAGCAGGCGTCCCCCGAGGCGCCTCACGCTCAGGAGTGCGGCAGCGGCGCCCCCGCGCCGGCCCCTGCGCCCGAAGCACTGCACTGCAGTGAGACGGGTGGCTCCGGCGTCCCCGCGTCAGCCATCACCGGACAGGACGATGCGTTGGAGACACCTCATTGCGCTGATACGCATGAGCTCGGCGCATCCGCGCCAGCCACCGAGGGCACCGACGACCCGGCGGCGTTCAAGGGGGCACGCCTCTCTCATGCAGAGGTTCTCCCGTGGGGCCGCGACAGCGGGACGCCACTGTCGTCAGCCGCCCCGGGGCTTGCTCCCCGCGAGCACGGAGAGCGGTGCATCCGCGGGGACCTGACGGAAGCGGCTCCGGACAACCTGCCCGAGCCTCCATCCACCGACTCCGAAGGACACACTCACGTGGTGCTCAAAGAGGGTGATCCGCCTCACGCGCCCTCCATCACGGGGGCGACGGATTGCGCGCCTTCATCGCCTCCTCCGGTAGATCCACTGCTTGGTTAGCGGCGACAGCCCTTCGCCCCCCGTGCCGGACCTGTGAACGAACCTCCAGCGGCCTCGTCAGAAGGCGTACCGCACGCGGCAGTACGGCAGGTGCTTCGCGAGCAGGGCCTTGAACTCCGCCACGTGGCGCCCCTTGAAGCCGGTGCGGTAGCGCACGTTGACGCCGCCGCCCTGGGACACCTTCGTCTCCTGGATTTCAGGCCGCCACAGCAGCTCCTCCGCCTTCGGGTGCCAGCCCAGGTTCACCTCGTGCAGGCCCGCGTTGTGCGTGAGGAAGATGATTTCGCACGCGAGCTGCTTCTTCGCCCGCTCGCCGATGGCGGCGTCCACCTGCTGGAACAGCTCCACGTAGCCGTCCTGCCAGCCCTCGTGGAGGATGACGGGGGAGAAGTTGAGGTGCACCTCGTAGCCGGCGGCCACGAAGTCGTCGATGGCGGCGATGCGCTCCGCGATGGGGCTGGTGCGCACATCCAGCAGCTTCGCCGGTGCGTGCGGCATCAGGCTGAAGCGGATGCGCGTCCTGCCCTTGGGTTCGTAGGTGAGCAGCTCGCGGTTGACCAGCTTGGTGGCGAAGCTGGCCTTGGCGTTGGGCAGCGTGGTGAACAGCCGCACCAGGTCCCGCACGTTGTCGCTGATGGCCGCGTCCGCGGAGCAGTCGCTGTTGCACCCGATGTCGTAGACCCACGCGTGCGGGTCCACGGTGTTGGGCTCCAGCTTGGGCCCGCGCTTGTGCGCGTGCTTGCGGATGGCTTCCTGGAGCCGGTCGATGTTCACGAACACCGTCACGGGGTTCGCGTACCCCTTGTTGCGCGGCACGTAGCAGTACGCGCACGCCATCACGCAGCCGTTCGCGGTGGAGGGCGCGATGAAGTCCGAGCTGCGGTCGTTGGCGATGAAAGACAGCGTCTTCTTCACGCCCAGCACCAGGGTGCTGCCCTTGATGCGGTTCCACGCCTCCACGTTGCCTTCGTTGCCGAACAGGCCGGGGATGCGCTGGTGCGAGACCACCTCCACCCGCTCCGCGTCCGGGTAGCGCGCCAGCACCTCCCGCCCGCGCGCGTGCTCCCGTGCCGCGGGCTCCAGGTAGATGCGCGACACCTTCAGCAGCCGGTCGAGCGGGCCGGGGCCCGCGGGGACGGCGGCAGGGCGCGGGGCGGGTTCCGGGAGGAAGAGGTCCAGGTTCGTCACCCGGTGGATGTAACCGCGTTCCGCCTCACATGCACTCGCGGTGGCCCACCCTGGCGCCGGGCGGGCCACCGGACAGGCGGCTGCTGTCAGCGCTCCGACGGAACGACGGGCCCCGGGAGATGCGCTCAGGGGCGTCCAGCTCGCGCCATAGGGTTTCCGGCAGCGGGACCGGAGCATCCGGCGTGGCCGCCACGGTGGCGGTGGGCGCGTAGACGCGGTGGTTGTTCACGCGGAAGTCGCTGTCCTCCACGGTGGAGATGACCGCCGCGCGCCCCAGGTCGTTGATGGGCGGCCCGTCCGCGCGGAAGGCGACGCGGTCCACGAGCAGCAGCTCCGCGGCGCCGGGCGGCGTCACCCAGACGGTGTAGCGCTGCGCGAGCAGGTCCACGTTCATGCGGAAGTGGTACGTCTGGCCGCGCACGTACGGCACCCGGCGGATCCACGAGTAGCCCGCGCCGTTGCGCACCTGGAAGATGCCGTCCTCGCTCATGCGCACCGCCATGTTCAGCCGGTTGAAGGCCGTGACCTCCGTGGAGCTGTCCGTCCAGCCCACCACGCCGCCACCCAGGTTGTCCCGGAGCGGCGTGAGGTCGAACTCCACGATGCGGACGCCCGTGTTGTTCGTGCCCAGCAGGTGCTGGCCACGCGGAAGGGTCAGCTTCGAGTACCAGGGATAGTTGGGGCGCGGGTTGAAGCGCAGCAGCGCCTCCAGGAAGTAGTAGTCGCCGTAGATGAGGCTGACGTTGATCTCCTGGCCCGCCGGGTAGTTGCCCACGCCGTGCAGCAACAGGCCCGGGCTGTTGGTGCCCTGCGCCAGGTACGCGGGCGAAGCCAGCGAGTCGAGCATGGCCAGCGCGGCGTTGCGATAGGTCGTGCGCCGGGTGGCGTCCGTCTCCAGGGTGCTCAACTCCAGCAGCGCGGAGGCGACGACGGCCGCGGCGGAGGAGTCCTTGGACTGGCTGGGGGCGTTGAAGTCCCAGTTGGGCACGCGGTCCGCGGGCAGGTTCGCCAGGTAGTAGTCCGTCACACGGCGGGCCGCGGTGAGGAAGCGCGCGTCCTGCGTGTAGCGGTACACCATCGTGAAGCCGTAGATGAGCCACGCCTGCCCGCGCGCCCAGGTGGAGGTGGTGGAGTAGCCCTGGAAGGTGCCCCGCGAACGGATGGTGCCGTTGTTGTTGTAGTCCACGTAGTGGAACGAGCTGCCATTGGTGCGCACCGCGTCCTGGAGCGTGCGGAGCGCGTGGTTCACCGCCATGGTGCGCCACTCCGCGGGGCCGCCGTTCTGCGCGCCCCAGAGCAGCAGCTCGATGTCCATCATCGTGTCGGTGACGAGCGGGATGTTCCAGTTCGGGTTCCAATCACAACAATCGATGATGCCGACGGTGCTGTTGTAGCGCGTGGCCAGCGACGCGGCGGAGGTGAGCAGCACGTCGCGGTAGTAGGGGTCGCCAGTGAGCCGCCAGGCATTGCCGTAGCTGTTGTACATCTTGAAGCCCAGGTCGTGCGTCTCCGTGTTGGTCTTCTGGACCTCCAGGGGGCGTGTCCACAGGTCCGCGCGGTCGCGCCAGTAGGGCTCGTTGGCGACCTGGAACATGAACCACATGCTCCCGGGGAAGAAGCCCTGGGTCCACGCGATGCGGTCCGTGTTGGCCACCGTGGTCCACGTCCCGTTGGACAGGGACGCCTTGGGCGAGCGGTTCACGTTGGGCAGCTCCAGAATCGTGTCCGCGAGCTGCGCGCGGGCGAAGGTGAACACGCGCACCGCGTCCGCGTCCGTGAAGGCATTCGCCACCGGCGCCACCAGCAACGCCAACATCCACCACAGCTTCACTCCCGGCATGGACAATCGCATACACCCTCCTCGGTCTGACAGGCACAGAAGGTGCCGGTGTGCCACCCCGGGGACCAGTGGTCAGGGGTCGCAAGCGTCCCGTTCCCCCTACCCTGGCGGAGGGACGGGGTGTGCCCTATCCGACCCGGGGCGCCGTCCCGGTGAACACCGGCTGCGAGTAGCCGGCGGGCTTGTCCCCCACGGCGGCGTGGCCGTGCTGGTTGAGCTGATAGGGATTGGAGAACATCCCGTGGGGAGAACGGCACGGGCGGCGCGCGGGCCTCGTCCAGTTGGCGGCGCAGCCCGGCGGGGAGCGTGAAGTCGAGCGCCGTGAGGTTGCCGTCCAGCTGCCTGGGGTTCGTGGCGCCGATGATGTGACCGACCCCACCCCGGGCTGCGTGGCCACCCGGTTGAGCGCCACCTGGGACATGTCGCGGCCCAGCTCCCTGGACACCTGCTCCAGCGCGGCGACGATGCGCCAGTTGCGCTCCGTGAACGGGCCCAGCTGCTGGCCGCCCACGGCGGAGGTGAGGCGGCCGTCACCGTGGGCGCCGGCTTCGCTCGGCCGGTACTTGCCGGAGAGCAGGCCCCTGCCCAGCGGACTCCAGGTGGTGATGCCCAGGCCTGGCGTCCGAGCCAGCGGCACGTACTCGTGCTCCAGGCTGCGTCCACCAGCGAGTACTGGAGCTGGAGGTTGATGAGCGGCGTGAGCGCGTGCGTCTCCACCCAGGTCTGCGCGCGCCGCGTAGCAGGACGGCACGTCGGACAGGCCCGCGTAGCGGAGCTTCCCCGCGCGCACGAGGTCGTCGAACGCGCGGACCCCCTCCTCCGCCGGGGTGAGCCGGTCGATGGAGTCCGTGCGCAGCCGCTTCAGGGACGCCTCCACCGCGCGCAGCATGTTCTTGCGGCTGTTACCGCCCGCGTCCAAGTCGCGGTGGAACAGCGTCCGGGACACGTCCTCCGTGGCCGTACGTCTCCTCCTTCCCGAACGTCATCGTGCCCAGCGACAGCGGGCTGACGCGCAGCCCCGAACGCCCAGCAGGCAGTAGCGCTCCATCGACATGGGGTGACTCCCTTCCAGCGGCCTGTCTGGACTGAGCAATCCAGATACAGACATGCGAAGACGGCGCGCGGGGCTTCCCGCGCGATGGACCCCTGGGCGCTACCGGGCCTTGAGGCCCGCGAGGGTGAAGTCCACGACGTCGCGCAGGGCCTCGGGCGGGGTGCCGGCCTTGGCGCTCAGGCGCAGGCCACCGATGGCGGCCAGGAGGGAGCTGGCGGCGACGCGGGCGTCCAGCTTCGGGCTGAGCTCGCCCTTGCGCTGGGCCTCCTTCACGACGCGCTCCAGCGCGCCATAGCCCACGGCGCCGCCGGTCTTGAGCAGCGTGGCGACCTCCGCGTCCGCGTGCGCCAGCTCCGCGGTGGCGTTCACGAAGAGGCAGCCCCGGGCTCGGGCCTTCTGGGTGCCGTTGGGGATGGAGAGGAGGACCTCGCGGATGGCGCCCAGGGGCGACGGGTGGGCGCGCAGGCACTCCATCAGGTGGGCGCTGTACTCCGCCTGATAGGCGCGCAGCGCCTCCAGGTAGAGGCCGTGCTTGTCCCCGAAGGTGTCATGCCCATGGCACGCAGCAGGTCGTCCGTAGAGGTGGCCTCGTAGCCCTGCTCGCAGAAGACCTGCATCGCCCGGCGCACCGCCTCGTCGCGGTCGAACGCCTTCGTGCGTGCCATGCCCCCTCCGCGAGGATCAGCGTCTAGAAGCCGGGCGGGCGCTCCCCGGCGACGCCGGACGCGCGCTCCAGGGCGATGCCCACGCGGCCCAGGGTGCCCTCGTCGAAGAGCTGCCCAATGAGCGTGACGCCGTGGGGAACCCGGCGCGGGGTGGCGAAGGTGGGCACGGGGCGCTTCGGGTCCGGGGCCCAGTCGCTGCGGGCCTTGGACACCTCCACGAAGCCGGTGCGCAGCGTGAGCGACGGGTGGCCCGTGTGGTTCGTGATGGTGAGGGCCTCGTCGCGCAGTGACGGCACGAGCAGCACGTCCACCTGCGACATGATGCGCGCCATCTCCTGGGCCACCTTGCGGCGCAGCCGGTCCGCCTGGACGTAGTCCACCGCGGACAGGAAGCGGGACTGGCGGAAGAGGTTGGGCCACGCGTCGGGCGTCTGCATCTTCAGCGCGTCCACGCCGTGGGTGAGCGTGAGCTCCTCGAAGGCGGCGGCGGCCTCCGCGAAGAGGATGACGTTGAGGGCGGAGTACGGCCAGTCGGGGAACTGGACCTCCACCGGCGTCAGCCCCAGTCCCTTGAGCCTCTCCAGCGCCGCGCGGTCCACGTCCGTGGCGGGGCTCTCCTTCATCCACGCGGGCACGTAGCCCACGCGCAGGCCCTTCACGCCCGCGTTCGCGTCGAAGTCCAGCTTCGCGGGCACGCTCGCCACGTCGCCCGCGTCCGGGCCGTTGAGCGCGGCGAGCACCAGGAGCGAGTCCTCCACCCCGCGCGTCATGGGCCCCAGCTTGTCCAGCGACCAGCACAGCGTCATCGCGCCCGTGCGCGGCACGCGGCCGTAGGTGGGGCGCAGGCCGGTGATGCCGCAGCGCATGGACGGCGACACGATGCTGCCGCCCGTCTCACTGCCCAGGGAGAAGCCCACGAGCCCGGCCGCCGTCGCCGCGCCCGGCCCCGCGCTGCTGCCCGAGGACCCCTCCTCCAGCAGCCACGGGTTCTTCGTCTCGCCGCCAAACCAGACGTCGTTGAGCGCGAGCGCGCCCAGGCTGAGCTTCGCCACCAGCACGGCGCCCGCGCGGTGCAGCCGGGCCACGGTGGCGGCGTCGGTGGCGGGCACGCGGTCGCGGAAGGGCTCGGCGCCGTAGGTGGTGCGGATGCCCGCGGTGTCCACCAGGTCCTTGGCCCCCCAGGGGATGCCGTGCAGCGGCCCCTTGTAGCGGCCCGCCGCGAGCTCCCGGTCCGCCTGGCGGGCCTGCTGGAGCGCCAGCTCCTCCGTCAGCGTGATGACGCACTGGAGCTTCGGGTCATGGCGCTTCAGCCGCGCCAGGTAGAGCTGCGTGAGCCGCTCGGACGTGATGGCGCGCGACTCCACCCAGCGCGACAGCTGCGTGAGCGGCGCGAAGGCGATGTCCTCCTCCTTCGCGGGCAGCGGCACCTTCGCGTCGCGGCTGCGCACGAAGCGGTCCTTCGCGGGGGCCGTGGGCCTGAGCCCCGGCAGCGAGGGGTTCCATTGCGAGGCGGGCGACAGCTCGGGCTCCAGCGCGAGCTTGCGCGGGCCGGTGCGGCGCTCGTGCAGCGGCGCCAGGGACACGCGCCAGTTGCCGGCGGCCTGGGTGCGCTCGGCGGGCGTGAGCTGGACCTGCATCAGCTTTTCGGCCTCCGCGAAGGTGGCGGGGCTGACCTCCGGGCCCACCGTGGGGCCCGCGCCGAAGGTGGGCGGCGCTCCGGCCGGAGGGGCGGACGTGCCCGCGTCCGGCGCCGCGGAGACAGCGGTGCTCGCGAGTCCAATCACGGTGTGGGTCAGGAACTGCCGACGCGAGCTGGCCATGGCGCGAAACCTCACGGATGAAGCGAAGGGGGCGCCAGTGTGCCACCGCCTACGAACGGTGCACGTCGCGGAAGGCGAGCATGGCGCCCAACTGTTGTTCACGCGCGTCGTCGAAGCCGCACGTGGCGTCCCAGGTGGCGGGGTTCTCGTAGGTGCCGAACAGCATGTCCCAGACGGGGAGGTCGCCGTAGTTGTTCCGGTGCTTGCCGTACTCGTGGTGGATGCGGTGCATCTCCGGCCGCTGGAAGAACCAGCCCACCCAGCGCGGGGTGCGGAGGTTGGTGTGGTAGAAGTATTCGCCCAGCGCGCAGCAGGCCGTGTAGATGGCGCCCGCCGCCGGGCTCAACCCCAGCACCGTGTAGACGAGCAGCCCGCCAATGAGGCTGTTGGCCGCCATCTCCAGCGGGTGCTTGTAGAAGCTGGTGATGACCTCCAGCCGCTGGGGGCTGTGATGGATTTGATGGAACAGCCGCCAGAGCACGTCGCTCTCATGGCGGGCGCGGTGCCACCAGTAGAATACGAACGTGGCGATGAGATAGGCCAGCACCCCGCCCACCCCCGGGCCCACGTGCCGGGACAGGTGGAAGACCGAGTGCGCGGAGAACCACCGGTCCCAGGTGTACCCGCCCAGCACGACGACGCCGACCTGCGCCAGGTTGATGAGCACCACGCGCAGGTGCCAGCCGCGCACCCGGGGCAGCTTCCAGCCGAGTGACAGCCGCTCAATGAGGAAGCAGACACCCGCGACGAGGACGAGCCAGGGCAGCATGGGAAACCCTTTGCGTGAAGGCAGACCGCCCTTCTACGGATGACGCACCCGAGGATGTCTTCCGTCCGGACGGACACTGTCACCTGGGAGGATGGGGACGGAAGGGGCGGCGGCTGGCATCCTCCCGGGCATGGCGAGGAACAGCACCCTGACGGCGCGGTTGGGCTACATCGACACGCAGGCCACCTTCGTCCAGGCGGCCCTGCTCGCGGCGCATGGAGCCGGGGCTCGCGCGGGTGGGTTCCGCGTGTCGGACGTGCGCTTCTTCTTCCTCCTGTTCACCAACTGGGTGGAGCACGACGTCACCCGGCCCTCGCAGGACATCGACCTGACGCAGGTGCGGCGCACGCTGGAGCGGCTGGTGCGCGCGGGCCACGCGGAGGCGAGCACTGGCGCTCCGGTGAAGGGGCTGCCCCGGGGCCGCCGGTACGTGCTCACGGGGGAGGGGCTGTGCTCGCTGGCGGAAGGGCTGGCCGCGCGGGAGCGGGCGCCGCTGGAGGAGGCGCTGTTCGCGGTCTGCTTCGCGGCGAGCTACCGGGACGCGGTGCTGTCGCGCGTGGAGGGGCGGGCCCGGGCGCTGTCCCCGGCGGTGCGCCGGCGCGTGGAGCGGGCGTTGGATCCGCTGCGGCTGGTGAAGGAGGCGCAGCGCACGTCGGCGGCGGTGCTCGCGGACCTGGAGGAGCGCGTGGAGGCGGGCCTGCGGTACGAGGAGCAGTCGCGCAAGGCGATGGCCCGCGCGGAGCCCGTGGCGGAGGTGGTGCGCGCGCTGGAGGCGGCGGGCTCGTACCAATTGCACCGGGTGCGCCCGCTGGGCGAGGTGCTGCTCACGCTGCCGGAGGACCTGCGCCAGTTCGAGCTGACCGAAGGCATGGGCCTGCGCTCGCGGCTGCTCTTCGCGCCCCTGGCGGAGCGCGCGCGGGCGGAGCATGCGGTGCTGACGCGGCTGGAGGCGCGGCTCACCGCAGGCAAGGCGCCGGGGTGAGCCCGCACGAGGCCTTGCGCGGCGTCCGGAGGGGACGTGCGCCCAGGACTCGCACGAGGGCATCCCCGGTGAGCCGCGGCACAGGGCCTAGCGCAGTGCCCGGGTGAGGCGTGAGCCCAGCGCCAGCGTCAGGCCGTCCTCGACGAGGCCCGCGGCCAGGGCGGGCACGCGCAGCCGGAGCGTGACGAAGCGGCGGAGGCCATAGAAGGCGTAGCTGGAGGCGATGGCGGCCACGGCTCCGACGAGCGCGAAGCCAACCCTCGGGCCCTTGCGGTCGCGCGATACGGCGGCGCCGGTGATGGCGCCGGAGAGGATGCGGCCAGTCAGCGGCGCGAGCTTGATGCGCGGCGGGGTCGTGGGCGCCTTGTCCCCCACCAGCTCGCCGAGCGCGAGGACGCCCAGGCGTTTCGCCACCTTCTTCGACGTGAGGCCCGGCAGGGCCCGCTTCAACGCGCGCGGCGGCTTGCGCGACAGCTCCCGCGCGAGGAACGCGGGCGCCGTCATGCTGCGCATCCCGGCGAGGGCGCCGAAGCCCGCCGCCGTCCACAGGTCATTGTTCGTTCGCATGGGTCCAACCCCCAGTCCGGGTGGTGAAAACTGGAGGGTGGGGGCGCGGCGCCCGTCCGGCCACCGCCGGGCGGACAGGCACTCAGGCGGACGGCGTGCCGGGAGGCGCGGGTTGCTTCGGCACGCGCAGCATCCGCCCCGCGAGCAGCGCGCCCGCCGCGGCCGTCAGCGTTCCCCAGCTCTCGTAGAAGTGCATGGGGAGCAGGCCCGCCACGAACCCCACGGCGCCCAGTCCCAGGAAGCCACGCCGGGACAGGGTGCGCGCCCAGGCCGTCCTCGCGAGCACGGTGGAGAAGCCATAGAGGACCCCCGCGCAGACGGCCTGCCCCCAGGGCACCAGGGGCCGCACGGACCACCACACATCCCGCTCCAGCCTGCTCAAGACGCCGCCCAGGGAGCCGTCCAGGAAGCTGTATCGCGGCGGGGGTGGCAGGGAAGCGCCACCCGCCAGCTCGTCGACGGTGAGCCCGAAGGACAGGTGCCGCATGTCATCCGCCAGGATGAAGCAGACGGCCTGCACCAGGGTCGCCACCACCAGCACCGTGAGCATCCAATCCCTGCGCGTGGGCGGAACGGCGGGCTCCTGCTGCCGGCGCAGCGCCTCCAGGTGTTCCGGAGCGACCTCCAAGGGATGCGGATAGGACATGGCCAGCAGCGCCTGGGTCGCGGCGACGCTGACCGGCGTGCCCTGCTCGTCCACCAGCTGCTCCACGCCCTCCTTCGCCAGCAGCGCGTGCAGCGCGGGCGCGAGCGCCGCCGGGTCCTCCGTCTGGGCCCACCGGGCGATGAGGGCGTTGAGGGACCCGGCCATCAGGGCCCGTGAGGAACCGGTGGCCCTCGCCGCCTCCTCGAACAGGGGCACCAGCGCAGCGAGGGAGGGCGTGACGGGGGCCGGCTGTCGCTGCGTGCTCATCCCGCGAGTCTTGCCGCGCCGGGGACACCCGCGTCCAGCCGCCGCTTCAGGTCCTTCAGCCGTCCCCGGACCTCACGGGTCAGCGTCCACTTCAGCAGCGGCGTGAGCCCACCGAAGGGACGCCGCAGCGCAAAGGCATACGTGAAGGTGACGCGCGTGACGCCAGGACCGTCCTCGTCGAACCGCCACGACCCCGCGAAGCTCTCGAACAGGCGCGGGCCCCGCGTCATCTTCACCGCCGTGACGGCGGGCGGCTGGAAGGACACGTACTGCGTCTCCATCCCCAGCCCGTGCCACGACACGCACCAGGCCTTCACGCCGGGCCCGGCCTGGGTCGCGCCGTCCATCAGCACCGCCTCGCGCAGGAACGTGTCCCAGACGAGCCGCTGTCCGTAGTCCTGCGTGTACGCGAAGACGCGCTCGCGCGGACAGGTGATGCGGATGGACTCGGTGAGCCTCATCCTTCCGTGTTGCGCAGGAAGTCCGCCACCTGGGCGAAGCGGTCATCCAGGAAGCCGCGCAGGCCGCCGGTGATGCCTCGCTGGTCCATGGCCTTGCGCATGCAGCGCAGCCACGCGTCCCGCATCCCCGTGTCCACCGGCAGGTGCCCGTGCCGCATGCGCAGCCGGGGGTGGCCGTGCGTCGCGCTGTAGTGCTGCGGCCCGCCCAGCCAGCCCACCAGGAACATGCCGAAGCGCTGGCGCGTGCCCCGGTTCACCTTTCCCTGCGCGTCCAGTTCGTGGATGGCCGCGAGCGCGGGCTCCTCCGCGTCCATCACGTCGTAGAAGGCCTCCGCCAGCGCGTGCACGGCCTCCTCGCCGCCCATGCGGGTGAAGGGGGTGTCGTCCAGCGTGGGGACCCAGCCGTCCGACGGTGGGGGCTTCAATTCCATGCTCATGGCTTCCTCATGCCGCCCAGCGCTTCGGCCGGCGCTGGAGGCTCTTCAATCCCAATCCTTCACAGAACGCCTTGAAGCGCGCTTCCGGCACGCCCTTCCACTCCAGGTCCGCGAGCACCGCCGTGCCCGGCAGCGGCGCGTCCTCCACCAAGGTGGCCAGCGTGCGGTACAGCCGCGCGTCCTCACGGTGCGCCTTCAGCGTCGCCGCCAGCTTGTCCGCGCCCCGCACCTTCACCGTCCACTCCGCCGCGCGGTCCGGGATGGCCTCCAGGTGTCCATACGCCTGGAGCACCGCCGCCGCGCCCTTGGCCCCGAAGCCCGGCAGCCCGGGGATGCCGTCCGCGTCGTCGCCCATCAGCGCCAGCAGGTCCGGCACGCTCTCTGGCGCCACGCCCAGCTTCGCCTTCACGCCTTCCGCGTCCATCACCTTCTGCTGCCGCCGGTCCACCTGCACCACGCGCTGGCCGCGCACGCACTGGCCCAGGTCCTTGTCCGGCGTGAGCAGCCGCACCTGCTCCACCTCGCCCGCCCAGCGCGCCGCCGCGGTGGCCAGCGCGTCGTCCGCCTCCTGGTCCTTCATGGACCAGACGCGCACGCCCAGCGCCGCCACGGCCTCCTCCACCAGGTCGAACTGCGCGCGCAGCTCCGGCGGCACGCCCTCGTCCCCTTTGTAACCAGCGAACAGCGCGTTGCGGAACGAGCGGATGGGGTTGTCGAACGCGACCGCCAGGTGCGTCACGGCCTCCTGCTCGTCGTGCAGGAGGGCGAGCAGCGAGTCCATCACGCCCGCCGTGGCCTTCACGTCGCGTCCATCCGGCGCGGTGGTGCCCGGCCGGGGCGAGTAGTGGGCCCGGTACAGCTCATACGTGCCGTCCACGAGGTGCAGGCGCATGCTCCCCCTCTAGCGTCCCTCCCGCCGCACGGCCAGTGGCCTGTACGCGGCCCTGGCGGGAACCGGCCCCGCACGGCGGCTGCGGCCTGGGCGCCGCGTTCCCTACACGACGCCTGTCAACCCCCTTGGCCAGCGTGCCTGGCGGGGACGGGTCGCCGATGCCGACTGGCCGCACACCCCCCATTTTCTGAGCGACTCCCTCTGGGCCGCGCCGGAGCGTCCCAGCACTTCCACCGGCATGAGGTGATCCATGCGCCCGAAGCTGTTCGCCGCCGCCCTGCTCTGCGTCGCGGCCCTTGGCTGTGCAAGCCAGCAGGTGATTCCCACGTCCACCCATCAGCAGCGCGTCCAGGCGGAGGCGGCGCTGCGCTCGGCGGAGAACTCGCAGGCCTCGAACGTGCCGGAGGCCGCGCGGCACCTGGAGTTCGCCCGCCAGCAGATCGCCGCCGGTGAGCGGCTGATTCAGGAGGGCGAGCAGGAGGCCGCGGAGCTGCGCTTCCGCCAGGCGGCGGCGGACGCGGACCTGGCGGCGGCGCTGGCCCGGGCGGTGCCCCTGAAGAACGAGGCGCGGCGGGCTTCCGAGCAGGTCGAGTCCTTCCGCGACGGTCAGTGAGTCCCCCACCTCTAGCCTTGTGAGGAGCGAGTCATGCAGCGTTGGAAACTTGGATGGTTGGCGGTGGCGGGAGCCTCCGCGCTCACGGTGGGGTGTGCCCATGGGCCCCCGCCCAGTGAACTGACTGCGGCGCGACAGGCCTACGACGAGGTGTCCACGAGCCCCGAGGCCGCGAGCGCCCGCGGACGTGGCGGCGGCCCGCGCGGCCCTGCAGGAGGCGGAGAGCGAGTACGCGGAGAGCGAGGGGTCGGCGAGGACGCGCTCGCTGGCGTACGTGGCCCTGCGCAAGGCGGAGATCGCCGAGGCGCGCGGCGAGGCGGACCTGGCCGCGCAGCAGCGGGCCCAGGCGGAGGCGACCCTGCGCCAGCAGCAGGAGTCGCGCGCGCAGGCGCTGGCGCGTCAGCAGGAGGAGGAGCGCGCGAGGTACGAACAGCAGCGCCAGCTGTATGAGCAGCAGCGCGAGCAGTTCGAGCAGCAGCGCCAGCAGCTGGAGGCCCAGCGCGCGCAGGAGGCCGAGCGCATGCGCACGGCGGACGCGCAGCAGCGTCAGCAGATGGAAGCGCAGATGCAGCAGCGCCTGCAGCGGCAGCAGGCCGAGGCGCAGCGGCTGGCGGAGCTGAACCAGCAGCTCCAGCAGCGCACGCAGGAGCTGGAGCAGGAGCGGCAGGCGCGGCTCCAGGCGGAGCAGCGCGCGTCGCAGGCGCTGTCGCGGCTGCAGGACGAGAACGTGAAGGTGCGCGAGGAGGCGCGCGGCACGGTGGTGACGTTGTCGGGCAGCGTGCTCTTCGCGACGAACGCGACGGCGCTGTTGCCCGCGGCGCGCGACCGGCTGTCGCAGGTGGCCACGGCGCTGAAGGAGTCGAAGAACCCGCTGCTCATCGAGGGCCACACGGACTCGCGCGGCACGGACGACTACAACGAGCAGCTGTCGGAGCGCCGTGCGGAGAGCGTGCGGAACTTCCTGGTGAACCAGGGCGTGCCGCCGGAGCGCATCCAGATCCGCGGCATGGGTGAGGAGAGGCCGGTGGCCTCGAACGGCACGGCGGAGGGCCGCGCGAACAACCGCCGCGTGGAGATCGTGGTGGAGCGCAACGTGGCCGGAGCGCAGCCGTCGCGCTCGGGCGGCGTGGGCGGCAGTGGCGCGGAGCCGTCGCAGCCCCGGGGCAACCATGAACAGGGCCAGAACGCACAGCCGGAGAGCACGGGCGGCAGCGGCGCGGAGCCCGAGCCGCACGGGGCGGGCATCGACCACCAGAGCCCGCAGCCGGATCAGGGCACCGGTGGAAGCGGTGAGCAGCAGGTGCCCCAGCAGCCCATGGACCACGGGCAGTAACGGCGTGAGGTAGAGAGTTGGACCTGGGGGCTCGTCGCGGACGGAACGCGGCGAGCCCTCGTTGCATCATCCGTGAGCAAGCGCGCGGGCTTGGTGGGAGGATGCCGGTCCATGAGCTTCATCGAGGAACTGAAGGAGCATCTTCAGAACGTGCGCTCGGCGCAGGACGGCCATCCGGCCCCGCTTCATTTCGTGCCAGAGACCAGATGGATCAGGGCGGAGTTCGTTCGACTCGTCGAACAGCTTGAGCGCACAAAGCCTGCCCCTGCACTCCTCAAGAGCCTCCATCAGTCCTGGAACCAGGATGACCAGGTGGTGAGTTTCGCCAGCAACCTCGCGATCCTGCTCCAAGAGGGCTTTCTTTACGGTGAGCCCCGGACGAACATCGAAGAGCATGTGCGATTGGGGATGGCACGTCGCATGGGGCTCCACCTTCCAGCCTCATCTCTCACACGCCAATTGGAGATTGACCGACTCGCGGACAAGGCCTGGCACCAGGCGCCCCCTCCAGGCACAGCCCAGATGAACAGGCTCGCGAAGTACGCACTGGAGATCCGAGCGGTGCGGAGGAAAGCGGACCGTCATGAAGTCGCGTCCATCGGAGAAGTCCTACTGGCCTTGAGCGGACGCGATGCCGTTCAGTGGCTCCTACAAGTTGAAGCCGCTCAGTCTGTAGGCCCTGTCGATGACTGGCGACTGAGTAGGGAGACCGCTGAGTACCTCCTCCAGCATCCAGAAGACGTTCGTCTCGAATACTTTTGGGAGGAGTACTCGATAGCTCACTCTTGGGAAACCATTCGTCGACTTGGCTCGTTGGGCATCCTGGAACTCGTCGAGGAGGTGAGAGATCAGGCTGGCCTCCACAGCGGCTACAAGCTCTTGAACGAAGGCAAGCGCATCCTGGAACTCCTGCTAACGCCCACGGAGACGCCTTTCTCTGTTCTCGCGGCCACGCTCAGCCAGGACGAATCACTGACTGCACTGGAGAAAGAGGGAGGCAGGGCAGGCATCGACACGGTCTTCAACTCCTCAGCCA
This sequence comes from Corallococcus sp. 4LFB, assembly GCF_046520365.1. NCBI lineage: Bacteria > Pseudomonadati > Myxococcota > Myxococcia > Myxococcales > Myxococcaceae > Corallococcus > Corallococcus sp. 4LFB. The sequence continues at coordinate 5,859 of NZ_JBKGHJ010000069.1, read as the reverse complement.
TTGCCACTGCTCGACAGGCGCGCTTAGTCGTCCACGAAATCCGGAACGCACTCATCCCCGCGCAGGTCGCCCTGGGTTCGCTCTACAACTCCGTGGTCGGCAGTCAGGTCGAAGCGGCGGTCGCCCGCTTCCGTCCACGCATCGATCCCGGCATCGACCGCGCGCTGAAGTTCGTCACGGACCTGCTCAAGACCTCTGAGTTGGCCGCACGCGCTCCCGAAGGCTTCGACCTCCTTCGAGTCCTCGCGGACGCTGTCGCCAGTCTCGCCACCTCGCTGCGCATCAAGCTTGATGTAGCGCCGGATCTGCCTTCCCTATCTGGCTACCGGGAACGGTTCGTGCTCGCCATCGTCAACCTGCTGCGGAACGCTGAACAGGCTGGCGCAAAGCAGGTCCTTATCGAGAGCGAACTAGAGGCCAACAACCGGAACATCCTCCTGACCGTGGACGACGACGGGCCCGGTGTCCGTCCCGAGGACCGGGAGCGCATCTTCCAGCGCGGTATCTCCCTCCGCTCCAGTGGCGCGGGCGAAGGACTGGCCCTGGTCAAGGAAGTCGTCGAGATCGAACTGCACGGCAAGGTCGCCTGCGTGGACAAACCCGATGGCGGTGCCCGTTTCCGGATGCGCCTGCCTGTGGCAGAGAGGACTCCACGATGACGCCTCCAGGCACCGTACTGGTCGTTGATGACGAGCGGCCCTTCTTCGAGACCTACCAGGACATCCTCGTCCCGGAGGGCTACCGCGTCGAATGGGCCCCCGACAAGAAGACCGCCCAGGCCCGCATCCAGGAGTCCTCCTGGGACGTCGTCGTGCTCGACCAGCGCCTCCAGGGTTCCTCTGGAGGCGACTCCGGCATCGACCTCATCTCGGAGATCGTCCCCACGGGCGCCAAGGTCATCGTCGCGACCGCCTACGCCGACGCGAAGATGATTGAACGGGCCTTCAAGGACGGCGCCTACGACTACCTGGAGAAGGTCCCCACCCTCCCCATGATGTTGCGCATCAAGGTGCGCAACGCGTCCGAGGCCGTGCGGGAGCGCCGCCTCGCCTCGCTCACCCACGCCCAGCGGGAGAAGGAGATCCAGGACCTGTGGGCCGCCTGCCAGACTGAAACCAACGGCAACCGCAAGGGCCGCCTGCTGGAGGAACTCCTGGTCCTCCTGTTCAAGACCGTGCCGGGTCTGATGAACACGAGCACCAACCGGACCAGCGCGGACGAAGAGATCGACATCGTCATCCGCAACGAATCCCAGGACCCGTTCTGGGCCGGCGAGCGCAGCAGCTACATCCTCGTCGAGTGCAAGAACTGGTCGAAACACGTAGGCCCCGGCGAGCTGATCATCTTCCGCGACAAGCTCGTGAACCGGGGTGGGCGCTGCCGCCTCGGCTTCTTCGTCGCGGCCGGAGGCTTCACCGAGGGCTTCCACACCCGCTCCGCCACCTTCCGGAAGGACGACCATCTGGTCGTCGCCATCGGCCCGACGGAACTGGACGCCCTGGTGCGTTCCACGAATCGCAACGAGACCTTCAAGAAGCTCCACGAAGACGCGGTCATGAGCGGGAACGGCCCGGCCTGACCCCAGCCCCCCTCGTTGCCAGCCTTGATGCAGAGATGAAGCCCGGCTCCGCCATGATCGACAAGTCGCCCGTCCTGCTTACCACCGAGCGCCTGCACCTGATGCTGCTGCCGCCCGACGCGGCGGAGCGGGTGCTGGCGTACCACGTGGCCAACAAGGACCACCTGGGCCCGGTGTCTCCAGACCGCCCGGCGACCTTCTTCTCCACCGCCTACTGGCGCACGCGCCTGGCCCAGGACCGCGAGGACTTCCGCCACGACGTGTCCCTGCGCGTGTTCCTCCTCCCCAGGGGCCAGTCCCTGGCGCTCGCGCCCGTCATCGGCAACGCCACGCTCGCGCACATCCGCCGGGGGCCGCTCCAGGCCGCGGACCTGGGCTATGGCCTGGACCACCGCCACGAAGGCAAGGGCCTGATGACCGAGGCCCTCCACGCCTTCTGCGACTTCGCCTTCGGCGCCATGGGCCTGCACCGGCTCCAGGCCACCCACCTGCCGGAGAACCTGCGCAGCGCCGCCGTCCTCCGCCGCCTGGGCTTCATCCCCGAGGGCTACGCGCGCGACTTCCTCCTCATCAACGGCCAGTGGCGCGACCACGTGCTCACCTCGCTCGTGGCCCCCGCCGAACCCGGCGTCCGCGGCGGCCCCTGAAGCCGTTCGTGGGCATCCACACCTTCCATCAATTTTGTCGATATCCGCCGAAATGGGGCTTTAGATGCCCCAGGTTCGAGGTTTAGAGCCCAATATCGACAAAATTGAATGAGACCCGGCCCTTCCCAATTCCGTGAAGCCTTCTGGAGGAATCCACCGCCGCTGCCTCGTGGCATCAAGGTGGTGCACCAGGAGGCAGTCGTCGTGCCCCGCGTGGGCCCAGGGGGAGAAGCCGTCTACGACCTCGCGGAGGTGCAACTCCCGGAGACTCGCATCCCTGTGTTGTTGGGGTATCGCGCCCCCTTGTTCCCGGCGGAGGTGCTGGCCCAGCGCGAGAAGCTGTTCACCCTGCGCGAGCAACTCCGACGCAGGGAAACGGATCCCCGATCGCTGCCCGCCCTGCGACTCCCCATGCTCGTCACGGACTCGGCCTCCGCCAGCGTCATTGAGACCTGCGAGCGCGAGGAACTGGGCCTGATCGACATGCGCGGAACGTTCTTCCTGCGCGCGGGAAGCACCTTCATCCGGGTGCAGGGGCATCGGCCCCTGGAGCGGACGCCTCGCGAGCCCTTGTTCCATGGCAAGGGGTGCCGGCTCGTGCGCGTCCTGCTCCAGTCCCCCGACCAGCGCTGGACCATTCGCGCGCTCTCCGAGCAGACCCAGACGAGCTACTCCTATGCGCATGGAGTCACGACAAGGCTCCTGAAGGAAGGCTTCGTCGAAGGAGGCCGCAGCGTCGGCTTCCGGCTTCGTGATCCGGTGTCCTTGCTGAGGGCATGGCTGACGAGCGACAAGCCAACAGCCGTCACGCGAGAGGGATTCAATGCTCCCTCCACGACCCCGGACCTGCTCGCCAAAGCCCATGCCCTGCTGGCCTCTCAGGGCATCCGCTCCACTTTCACACTGGCAAGCGCCCTGCAGCCAGAGGAACGCTCCGTCTCCGGAATCCCCCACGGCATCTACCTGTCGGGCTCGCTGGAGGCAGCCCTCACCGCCTTCGGGTTGCGGCGGATGACTCCACACAACTTCTTCGTGCTTCGCGCGGAGCCTGCCGCCGAGACCGACGCGGGAGGCGTGTACCACGCACAGCGGCAGCTTCCGCACGGTCCAGCGGTCGCGCTGCCCCAGCTGGCCGTGGACTTCCACCAGAGTGGCGGCAGGGGACTTGAGCAGGCAGAGGAGCTGGTGCGGCGCTTCGCGCGGACCCTTCCTCTTTCGGATGAGCCTCGATGACGGACGAAGAGCGCTTCGACGAAATCCTCGCTGAGCTGGGCGAACTGATGCTCGACCTGGGGGACCTCTCCAGCCGCGTCATGCTCATCGGAGGACAGGTCCTCGCGTTGGAGTCCCGTCAGCGGGGTGGAACCGGTGTCATCTCCATCGAGACCGATACCGGCATCGTGGTCGAGCGAGGCTTCTCCTACGAACCGGACCTGCTCTTCGACATGGAGGACTCGGACTTCATGGCCGAGCGCCTCCCCGAGGTCCTCAGGCAGAGGGGCTATGCGAGGACCCGGGAGTTCCGCTGGTCGAAGTCCTTGACCGGTGGGCAGATGGACCTGGACCTCTTCGCCCCCAAGGACGTCGACCCCGAGCAGCTGCCCACCCGGATGACTCCCCTGCCGGATGCACGGCTGGCACTCCGCCGAAGCCATGCCGTGGTCCTTGTCGAAGGGAAGCCGCTGCGAATCCTGCTACCGGACGCCGTTGGCTTCCTCGCGATGAAAGAGCGCGCCAAGCGCGAGCAGCGGCCCGACAAGACCAAGGACAGCTTCGACATGTTCGCCTACGTCAAGCTGATGGGTTCTCAGCAGGTGCGTACCTCGCTGCAAGAGGCGGGTCAGGAAGGGCGGGCGCTCCGGGACAGGTTGCTCAATCTCTTCTGGAACACGGATGCGCCAGGCCCGCGCGACGTCATCCGCTACGCAGCGAGCCTTGAGCCAGACGAGCAGGCCCTGCTGGCCCAGGCGGCGGTCGACCTGTTCGCGGAGCTCTGAGCCCCAGCACGAACTCAGCGCGCGGGCGCCCGCACCTTCGGCTTCGACTCCGGCGCCGCCGGCAGGTTCGCGTCGAACCAGTCCAGCGTGCGCAAGAGCCGGTCCTTCTGGTGCTCCGGCTTGCGCAGGCCGTGGCCTTCATCCGCGTAGATGACCAGCTGGGTCTTCACCCCCAGCGTCTTCAGCGCCTTGTGGAACTCGTAGCCCTGCGACGCGGGCACCTCCACGTCCCGCTCGCCGTGCAGCACCAGCGTGGGCGTGCGCACCTGCTTCACGCCGTTGATGGGCGAGGAGCGCGTGTACACCTCCGGCTCGTCGTACACCGACGCCCCGAAGTACGGCAGCATCCACGTGTCGATGTAGTTCGTGCCGTAGTAGCTCTGCCAGTTCGCGATGCCCGCGCCCGCCACCGCCGCCTGGAAGCGCTGCGTCCGCGTCACCGCCCACATCGTCAGGAAGCCGCCGTAGCTCCACCCCGTGATGCCCTGCCGCGCCGGGTCCACCGGCGCTGACGCCAAGACGGCATCCAGCCCCGCCATCACGTCGCGGAAGTCCCCGAAGCCGAAGTCCCGGCGGTTCGCCTGCACGAACGCCTCCCCCTGGCCATAGCTGCCGCGCGGGTTGGGCATGAACACCGCGTAGCCCCTCGCCACGAACAGCGCCGTCTGCGGGTTGAACGCCGACAGCACGCCCGCCGCGGGCCCCCCGTGCACCACCGTCACCATGGGCGCCTTGCGGCCGGACCCCTCCGGCACCGGCAGCACCAGCCAGCCCTGCACGGGCTGCCCGTCGCTCGTCCACGTCACGCTGCGCACGCCGCCCACCGGCACGCGCACGTCCGCGTTGAGGCGCGTCAGCGGCTTCCACGCCCCCACCGGCCCCGTCCACACCTCCGGCGGCCGGGTGAAGGAGTCGCGCACCACCGCGCTCGTCACGCCGTCCCTCCCCAGCGACACCGCCACGTGCTCCGGGCCCCTCCACAGCGTCGTCACCGCCCCGCCGCCCGGCGCCACCGCCATCAGCGCGGCCTCGCCCTGCGCCTGCGCCACGAACACCAGCCGCTCCGCCGTGGGCCAGAAGAGGTCCGTGGCCGTCGCCTTCAACCCCTCCGTCACGTCGAGCGCGGGCGGCACCTTCGCCGGCAGCGCCGCCTTCTCCCCGAACCGCACCTTCGCCGCCAGCCGCTCCGGCACCGACACCACGAGCACGTCCCCGCCCGTGTTGCCCTCGTCGCTCATCAGGCCCTCGATGAACGCGAGCCTCCGGCCGTCCGGACTCCACGCGGGCTCCGCCACCTGCCACCGGGGCGCGTGCAACAGCGACGTCTCCCCCGTCCCCACCTCCACCGCGTACACGCGCGCGTTCCACCAGTTCGCATCCCCCGGCGGCAACGAGGCCGTCACCGCCACGCGGGCGCCATCCGGGCTCCACGCGTACTCGTGGATGAACAGGCCCGCGGGCGACACCCGCCGCAGCCGCGCGTCCTCCACCGTCACCACCGCGAAGCGCTTCACCGGCGGGGACGCCTGCACCACGCCCGTCTCCCGCGCCGCCGGCCCGCGCGGCCCCTGCGCGTCCTCCGCGCCCTCGATGACGAGCAGCCCCACGGACCTCCCGTCCGGCGACCACTTCGGCG
>NZ_JBKGHJ010000699.1:0-3349 GCF_046520365.1 Corallococcus sp. 4LFB | reverse complement strand
GACCAGGTGCCCCGGGCGCTCGCTGGGCGAGCAGCTCCAGCGCGCCCTGGCGGACACCGCGCTCCCGGAGGCCATCCGCCGGGAGGCCACGCGGCTGAAAATCGAGGCCGCCTACCTGGCGGGCGACTGCGGCGCCGTGCGGCATGAAGTGGGGGCGCTGCCGGACTACGGGGCCGCCTTCCGCGCGGCGGCCTCCGAGTGGCAGGAGCGATGTGACTTCGAGCAGACGACCTTTCGCGGGCCCCTGGTGCCGCGTCAGGCTTTCCGCTAGACGCGGGCCCCTGCGACAGCGACTCACGCATTGACGGAAAGGCGGATGGGGCATGCACTTCGAGAAGACGCAGTACATCCAGGGGACGGTGGACGAGGTGGAGCGCGCGCTCCTCGACGAGCGCTACTTCCCGTTCCTCCTCCAGCACCACGGCGTGCTGCTGGAGCTGGCGCCCCTGGAGGTGCGCAACGACGGTGACCGCGTGCACCGCAAGGTGCGCTACCGCCCCAAGCCCGTCATCTCCTCCGTGGGCCCCAAGAAGGTGTCGCCGGAGTGGTTCGCCTTCATCGAGACGTCCACCTACGACAAGCGCACCAAGCAGCTCACGTTCACCAACACGCCCACGTCCCACACCATCTCCAAGATGCTGGTGAACACGGGCGTGCTGAAGCTGCGCGACCTGGGCAATGGCCAGACGGAGCGCAAGATGGACGGCGAGCTTTCGCTCAAGGTGCCCTTCCTGCTCAAGCCCGTGGCGATGATCGCGGAGCCCCTCATCAAGACCGAAGGGCTGAAGATCCTCGACGGCGAGCTGCCCGTGCTCAACCGCTTCATCGCTGAAGTCATCCGCGCCAAATAGTCAAAGCGCACGTCAGCGGGCGGGGCCTGGGAATGGGTTGACACAAATGCGGTTGAACCCGTAAGGCCCCGCCATGCACAACCGCTTCCTCGCCCTCTGCGCCGTCTTCCTGCTGGCTGCGTGCGCCCCGAAGCGCATCCCCGGCACGGAGCTGGAAGACACCGACGACACCCGTGCCATCCTCTCCGTGATGGAGCGCTACCGCGCCGCCCTGGAGGCCCGCGACGCGAAGGCCATCCAGGCACTGGTGTCCCCGAAGTTCCGCGACGACGGCGGCACCGAGGACACGGTGGACGACCTCACCGCCGACAACCTGGGGCCCCACCTCCAGGCCCTCTTCCAGAAGCTGCAGAACCCCAAGGTGGACTTCAACATCCGCCGCGTGGAGGTCCGGGAAGAGGACGACATCGCGCTCGCCATCTACTACTGGAACGCGTCCTGGCGCATGCCGGGCCTCAACGCCCGGCCCCAGCAGGACTCGGAGCTGGAGCAGATGGTGTTCCAGAAGGTCGACGGCGAGTGGAAGATCCTCTCCGGCATCTAGCGCGTCACACGCCCACCAGCGCCTGAAGTCCCGCCGGGCCCATCCCGTCCAGGGCCCGCGCCCGCGCCAGGTAGGTGCGGAAGTCCTTGGGCGCGAGCTTGTCCGCGCCCAGCGGGGACAGGTGGTAGTCGCGGATGCGGCTGGCGGTGAAGCGCACCGCGCCGTAGAGGGCGTGGCCGTACAAGGCCTGCTTCTCCACGTCCGCCAGCGGCCGGACGTCCTGGTAGCCGCGCAGGAGCGCCTGGCACAGCTCCGGCTGGTACGTCCCCTCGAAGCACCACGCGTTGAGGGTGATGGCCACGTCCAGCGTGTACGCCTCCACGCAGGCCATCTCGAAGTCGAAGAAGGCGCCCACGCGGTCGGCCAGCCACTTCACGTTGTCCAGGAAGAGGTCCGCGTGGATGACGCCCCGGGGCTCCAGCCCCGGGCGCTCGCGTTCCGCGCGGGCGAGCAACCCCTCCAGCTCCGCCGCCACCGACACGAGCTCCGGCTCCGGCCGCTGGGCCAGCCTGTTGAGCCAGCCCTTCACCACGCCCGGGCCGTAGGGGTTCGCGCGCGCGCCGCCGAAGGACTGCGTCACCTGGTGCAGCTTGCCCAGCTCCGCGCCCAGCCGCTCCAGCACGTCCGGCGTGAGGCGGTCGCGGGTGAGCTCCTCTCCGGCCAGCCACCTGAAGACGCTGATCCGCCCGCCGTGCAGGTCCAGGAACGGCGTGGGCCCCGGCGGCACGAGCAGCACGGGCGCGGGGAAGCGCGCGCGGGCCAGGTGCTCCAGCAGGGACGCCTCGAAGCGCAGGTCGTCCGACGAGCGCACCGTCGTGTGGCGCACGAAGACGCGGCCCGCGTCCGTCTCCAGCCGGTGGTTGGTGTTGATGGAGCCCTGCGGGATGGGCGTGATGGAGCGCACCGCCCCCAGGCCGTAGGCGTCCGCCACGTGGGTGAAGGCCTCGGGGGGAAGTGTCGTGTACACGGCCATGGCGTGCCTCCGGGGTGTTCCACCCGCGCGTGCGTGCTGCCCCCACCCGTTGACACCCTGGGGGGCCGGACCTATCTGTCCATGCCCGTCCTACTTCGCATCACTGTCTGAAAATCTTCAATCTCTGCGCGTGAGGCCACCCCCATGGAAACGTCGGGCCACGGTGACTGGAAGCGTCGCGAGGGGCTGGGCAGCGCCCTTGCCCAGATTGGCGTCGTCGCCGTGCTGCTCGCGGCCGCCGTGGCGTGGTTCGTCCACCGCGGACAGGTACAGCAGGAGGTGGACGCCCACCTGCGCACGGCGCGCGCCGCGTTCCTGAGGGGCAACCCCAGCGACCTGGCCATGGCGCAGCAGAACCTGGAGGCCCTCTTCGCGCTCGCGGCCGGACTCGTCGACGACGACGCGGGCGCTGGCCGCGGACCTCCAAGCGGAGCTGTGGCTCACCTACCACAGCCGGGCGCGGACGCGAAGGCGCGCGAACAGCTGGAGCGCGCGGAGGCGCTGGGCTCGCGCTCCGGTGAGCGCTACGGCGCGCGGGCCCTGCTGCTCGTGGGCGCGGGCCAGACGGCGGAGGCGCAGAAGCTGCTGGAGGAATTGAAGGCCCAGGGCGCCAACAGCCCCAAGCTGACACTGGCGCAGGCGCGGCTGCTGCGGCAGCAGGGGCGGCTCTCGGAGGCCCGCCAGTCCTTCGCCCGCGCGGCGGAAGGGGCGTGGAAGGATCCGCGCTTCTCCACGGCCTACGGTGAAGCGCTGCTCGACGAGGGCATGTTCCCCCAGGCCGTGGAGGCCTTCTCGCGCGCCACCACCGCGAACCCGGACCACCTGCTGTCGAAGGTGACGTCCGCGCTGGCGCGGCTGTACGCGGGGCATCCCCCGGACGGCGTGCAGGCCACGCTGGACGAGGTGCGCTCGCGCGCCAAGGACCTGACGCCCGCGCTCCAGGCCCGCCTGGAGGTGGCGCAGGCGGAGGTCGCGCTGGCG
>NZ_JBKGHJ010000698.1:0-3360 GCF_046520365.1 Corallococcus sp. 4LFB | reverse complement strand
GGCGCGGGACGGCGGCGGGAGCGGGCGCGGCCCTTCAGGGGGGCCGTCAGCCGGACGCAGCCGAGGCCTCCCGCTTCACGAGCTGGAGGTGACGGCAGCGGGGACACTGCGCGCGGACGCCCTTGGCCGTGATCAACCGGTCGTCGATCGCGTAGGCCGCCGCGCATTTCTGGCAGACGATGCGCATGAAGTTAGTGGCGGAAGTGTCGCACTCCCGTCACCACCATGGCCATCCCATGTTCATCCGCCGCGGCGATCACCTCCGGGTCCCGGACGGAACCGCCCGGCTGGATGACCGCCGTGGCGCCCGCCCGGGCCGCCTCGTCCAGGCCGTCCCGGAAGGGGAAGAAGGCGTCCGAGGCCACGGCGCTGCCCTTGAGGGCCTCGCCACCGCGCGTCATCGCGATGCGGACGGAGTCCACCCGGTTCGTCTGCCCGCCGCCCTGGGCCAGGAGCTGGGAGGGCGCCGCGAAGACGATGGCGTTGCTCTTCACGTGCTTGCACACCTTCCAGGCGAAGCGCAGGGCCTGCTCCTCCTCCGGCGTGGGGGCGCGCTTGGACACCACCTTCCACTCCAGGGGCGGCTCCACCGCGTCGCGGTCCATCAGCAGCATGCCGCCGGACACGCTGCGCGCGTCCACCTGGGGCCGCGGCTTCACCGTGGGGGACGCCAGCGCGGGGCCCGCCTCCAGCAGGCGCAGGTTCTTCTTGCCCGCCAGCACCTGGAGCGCCTCGGCCGAGTACGACGGCGCGATGACCGCCTCCAGGAACGTCTCCGCCATGGCCCTGGCCACGGCCGCGTCCACCTCGCGGTTGAAGGCGACGATGCCGCCGAAGGCGCTCACCTCGTCCACCGCGCGGGCGGTGCGGTAGGCCTTCTCCAGCACGTCGTCCACCGCCACGCCGCACGGGGTGTTGTGCTTGATGACCACCGCGCAGGGCTTCTCCGGGAACTCCAGGACCAGGCCCAGGGCCGCGTCCAGGTCCAGGATGTTGTTGTACGAGAGCTCCTTGCCCTGGAGCACCCTGGCGAACGCGACGGACGGCTCCTTCGGCGCGGCGTATTCCTTGTAGAAGGCGCCGCGCTGGTGCGGGTTCTCCCCGTAGCGCAGCCCCTGCACCTTCTGGAACGCGAGCGACAGCTCCTGCGGGAAGGGCTCCTGCGCCTCGCCGGAGAGCCACCCGGAGATGGACGCGTCGTAGGCCGCCGTGTGCGCGAACGCCTTGCGCATCAGCCGGCGCCGCGTCTCCAGGCCCACGCCCTTCTGGCCTTCAAGCTCCGCGAGCACCGGCGCGTAGTCGTCCGGGTCCACCACGATGGCCACGTGCTTGAAGTTCTTCGCGGACGCGCGGACCATCGCCGGCCCGCCGATGTCGATGTTCTCGATGACGTCGTCCTCGCCCGCGCCGGACGCCACCGTCTGGCGGAACGGGTAGAGGTTCACCACCACCAGCGAGATGGGCTCGATGCCGTTCTTCGCCATCTCCGCCTTGTCGCTGTCCAGGTCGGGCCGGCCGAGGATGCCGCCGTGGATGCGGGGGTGGAGCGTCTTCACGCGGCCGCCAAGGATTTCGGGGCTCTGCGTGTGCTCGGACACCTGGGTGGCGGGGATGCCGGCGGCCTTCAGGGCCTCCAGGGTGCCGCCGGTGGAGAGCAGCCGGTAGCCCAGCCGCACAAGGCCCTGGGCAAAGGGAACCAGACCGCGCTTGTCGGAAACGCTCAGGAGAGCCAGCACGTGTGCGCCTCGCAATGGGTGGGGGTGGCGCGGGTCCTAGCAACCACCCCCTGGGGTGTCAACGCAACACGTCACCCCAGGCCCGGCGCGAAACAGTGCCCTGCCCTCAAGGCTTGCGAGCGGACACGGGAGGCTCGGCCTCCGTGGCCTCGCGCAGCTTCATGAGGCCGCGCGTCTCCACCTGGCGGATGCGCTCGCGGGTGAGGTTCATGATCTCCCCCACCTCCTCCAGCGTGATGCCGCCCTTCTCCGCCACGTCCAGGGCGCAGGTGTGCTCCAGCTCCGTGATTTCCTTGTCCGGGAAGTTGAGCTTGATGGAGCCCGTCTCCGGGTTCACGTCCAGGTAGAGGTTGTGCTTGCAGGACACGAAGAGGCACGGGCGCGGGCCGTTGATGCAGTCCGCGCGAGTGCGCGGCCGCTGCTCGTCCACCAGCTTGAGCGTCTCCGTCTCCTCGGGGTCCAGCTGGCCGGCCAGCCGGCGCCGGCGCAGGTCGCGCGCCATCTCCTTGCGCGACATGGTCTTGGAGCGCCGGCGTTCCGCGGGCTGCTCCTCCTCAGTCCCCCCCTCGCCCTCCTGCAGCTGCTTCACTTCCGACATGTTTCGTCCTCCAGATGTGTGGAGTCTACCCGGTTCAACAGGACCCTGGGGGGCATCCTATTGTGGCCGGAGCGTTTCGTCTTCGCGCGCCGTGACGGCGCTGCCCAACCGGGCGACATCCCGGACCAGATCCTGCGCCCGTTGCCTGAGCGTTGCCAACTGGGCTTCGAGTGACCTCCTGCGTTCTCCTCCCAGGGGCCGTCCTCCCAGCTCCTCCTGGAACCCGTCCAGCACCTCCGACAAGTCCCTCTGGAGCTGGTCGATGTGGTTGCGGTGGAACACGAAGGAGCGACGGATGTCCTCCAGGGTGTGTCCTTCGGCCATCATCTTCTTGATGACGTTGATGCGCCGTACCGCTTCCACCGGGTAGAGCCCCAGGCTGCCCTGGTGCTTCCCCTTGCGGCCCACACGGCGGCTGCGGGGGAGCAGACCGGCCTGGACGTACTTCCGGAACGTCGCCTCCGAGAGCCTCACGCCCCGGGGCCGGAAGATTTCCAGGATCGCGTTCGCGGGCAGACCTCCCGCGTTCTCGCGCTCGATGCGCTCCAGTTCGTCGGGCGCGAGCAGGTCCATCGATTCCATTGAATAGAGGCTACTGAATGGATGCCATAGGTGCCAGATTCGCGCGTCATCCGTCAAGGAGGACGAGCAGCCGGGCAGACGGACGTCGTCCGGCCGACGCTCCGCGCCGGCTTGGGGTGGCTTCAGGGGCTGGGAGGGGAACGGCGGGGCGTCAGCGGCCGCGAGGCGCGCGGAACTCCTCCGTCACGGTGCCGTTGGCGGGGACGACGACGGTGAACGTCTTCTCGCCGGACGGGTGCCGGAAGGTCAGCGTGTGGGTGCCGGCCGGCACCTTGTAGGTCGCGCGGCCCTGCACGTCCCCGAGCCGCCTCGCGCCCAGGAAGACGGTGGCGTACGGGTAGGCCTTCACCTGGAGCGAGCCCATGGCCTTCACCGGGTCCGCGGCGGGCGGCGCCGTGGCGGTGTCCGCCGTGGGGTTCGCGGCGGGGGCGGCCGGTCCGGTGG
>NZ_JBKGHJ010000697.1:0-3366 GCF_046520365.1 Corallococcus sp. 4LFB | reverse complement strand
CGCCGGAGGCCTTCATCGCGCAGGTGGAGCGCTCCGGCCTGCGCGGCCGAGGGGCGCGGGCTTCCCCACCGGCCGCAAGCTGCGCGCGGTGGCCGCCGCTCCGGGCGAGGAGAAGTACGTCGTGGCCAACGCGGACGAGGGCGACGCGGGCGCGTACATCGACCGGTTCCTGATGGAGGAGGATCCCCACGCCGTGCTGGAGGGCCTGCTGCTGGCGGCGTACGCGGTGGGGGCCCGCCGGGCGACGGTCTACGTGCGCAAGGAGTACCCGCTGGCCGCCTGCGTCCTGCACGTGGCCCTGCACGAGGCCCACCGCGCGGGCCTGCTGGGGCCGCGCATCCTGGGCAGCGGCTTCTCCTGTGAGGTCTCCGTCGAGGTGGGCCGCGGCAGCTACCTGTGTGGCGAGGAGACGGCGCTGCTCAACGCCCTGGAGGGACGCCGGCCCTTCGTGCGGGCCCGGCCTCCCTACCCCGCCCAGGCGGGCCTCTTCGGTCAACCCACGCTGGTGCAGAACGTGGAGACGCTCGCCAACCTGCCGTGGATCGCGCGGCATGGCGGCCAGGCCTACGCCGCGCTGGGAGTCCCGGGCAGCCGGGGCACGAAGGTGCTGTCGCTCAACTCCCTCTTCCACCACCCGGGGCTCTACGAAGTGGAGCTGGGCACGCCGGTGCGCACCGTGGTGGAGGAGCTGGGAGGTGGGCTTCGGACCGGGCCGCTGAAGGGCGTCCTCATCGGGGGGCCGCTGGCGGGCATCCTCCCTCCGCACCTGCTGGACACCCCGCTGGGCTTCGACGAGCTCCAGGCGGTGGGCGCCTCCGTGGGCCATGGCGGCGTGGTGGCCTTCGACACGCACACGTCCATCGCCGCGCTGGTGCACCACGTCTTCTCCTTTGGCGCGTATGAGTCGTGCGGGAGGTGCACGCCCTGCCGCCTGGGGGCGCGGCACGTCGAGCAGCTCTTCGCGCGCGTGCTGGACGCCGGCACCGCGCCCCGCTCCGGCGCGGCGGACTGGGAGGAGGTCGCCGAGGCGCTGCGCCTCACCAGCCTGTGCGGCCACGGCACGGGCCTGGGCGAGTTCGCCCGGAGCGTGCTGCGCCACTACGGGGAGGAGGTGGCGGCATGCTTCGGGTGACCATCGACGGGCAGTTGCGCGAGTGCGCGCCGGGCACCGTCCTGGAGGCGCTGGAGGCCCTGGGGGTCGGCGTCCCCGCGCTCTGCGACGACTCACGCCTGGCGCCCGTGGGCGCGTGCCGCACCTGCATCGTGGAGGTCGAAGGCCACGAGCGCCCGGTGGCCGCCTGCACCACCCCGCTGGTGGAGGGCATGGTGGTGCGCACGCGCAGCCCCGGGGTGGAGGCGCAGCGGCGAATCCTGCTGCGCCTGCTGGCCTCGGAGTACCCGGCCGAGGCGGTGGCCCGCCATCCGGACAAGCCCTTCCACCGCGCGCTGCGCGAGTACGGCCTGGACGGCGAGGCGCGCGGCGAGCACCGGCCGGAGCTGCGGGACGACTCGCACCCGTACATCCACGTGGACATGTCCCAGTGCATCCGCTGCTACCGCTGCGTGCGCATCTGCGACGACGTGCAGGGGCAGTTCGTCTGGCGCGTGTGGAACCGGGGCGCGGACACGCGCATCCTCCCGGACGGGCCCAGCCTGAAGGAGAGCTCCTGTGTCTCCTGCGGCGCGTGCGTGGACAGCTGCCCCACCGGCGCGCTGGAGGACCGGACGCTGCTGGACCGGGGCTGGCCCGAGGCCTGGACGCGGACCACCTGCTCCTACTGCGGCGTGGGCTGCGAGCTGGACGTGGGCACGCGCGGGGGCCGCATCGTCACCGTGCGCGCCTCGCGCGAGGGCCCGTCCAACCAGGGCCACCTGTGCTCCAAGGGCCGCTACGCCTTCGACTTCGTGACGGCGCCGGACCGCGTCACCGTGCCGCTCCTGCGCGAGGCGAGCGGCTGGCGGCGCGCCTCCTGGGACGAGGCGCTGGGCTTCATCGCGCGGCGGCTGCGCGGCCTGCGGGACGCGCACGGCCCGGACGCGGTGGGGATGCTGGGCTCCGCGCGGGCCACCAACGAGGAGAACTACCTGGCGCAGAAGCTGGCCCGCGTGGTGCTGGGGACGAACAACGTGGACTGCTGCGCGCGCGTGTGCCACGCCCCCAGCGCCGCCGGGCTGAAGCAGATGCTGGGCACGGGCGCGGCCACCAACTCCTTCGAGGACGTGGAGCACGCGCGCACCCTGCTGGTGGCCGGCAGCAACACCACCGAGTGCCACCCCGTCGTCGGCGCGCGCATCAAGCAGGCGGTACTCAGGGGGGCGAAGCTCATCGTCATCGACTCGCGGCGCACGGAGCTGGCGCGCTACGCGGACGTGCACCTCCAGCCCCGGGCCGGCACGGACGTGCCGCTGCTCAACGCGCTGGCCCACGTGGTGGTGGCCGAAGGGCTGTGCGACGAGGCCTTCCTGCGCGAGCGCGTGGACGCGCTGGAGGACTTCCGGACCTTCATCCACGGCTGGACGCCCGAGCACGCCGCGCGGCTGTGCGGCGTGGACGCGGACGCCCTGCGCCACGCGGCGCGCCTGTACGCCACCCACGGCCCGTCCATGATGGTGCACGGGCTGGGCATGACGGAGCACGTCCAGGGCACCGAGACGGTCATGGCGCTGGTGAACCTGGCGCTCCTGACGGGCAACCTCGGCGGGCCGGGCATGGGCGTCAACCCGATGCGCGGCCAGAACAACGTGCAGGGCTCCGCGCACATGGGCTGTGAGCCGGGACAGCTCACCGGCTACGTCCCCCTGGAGCAGCACCGGGCGCGCTTCGAGGCGGCCTGGGGCGCGCCCCTGCCCTCCACGCCGGGGATGGACTTGATGCAAATGATGGAGGCGGCGCGCGGCGGGCGGCTCCACGCGCTGTGGGCCTTTGGCTACGACGTGCTGCTCACCAACCCGGACGCGAACACCACGCGCGAGGCGCTGGAGCGGCTGGAGCTGCTGGTGGTGCAGGACCTGTTCCTCAACGAGACGGCGCGCGCCCTGGGCCACGTCTTCCTGCCCGCGTGCACCTCCTTCGAGAAGGACGGCACCTTCATGAACGGCGAGCGGCGCGTGCAGCGGGTGCGCGCGTCCCTGCCGCCCACGGGAGACTGCCTTGCGGACTGGGAGATCCTCTGCCGCGCGGCGCGCGCCTGGGCCACTCCCAGGGCTTCACCTTCCAGTCCCCGGAGGAGGTCTGGGACGAGGTGCGGCGCGTGTGGCCCGCGGGCGCGGGCCTGTCCTACGCGCGCCTGGAGCAGGGCGGCCTCCAGTGGCCCTGCCCGGACGAGCGGCACCCGGGCACGCGGCGGCTGCACACCGGGGCGTTCG
>NZ_JBKGHJ010000696.1:0-3366 GCF_046520365.1 Corallococcus sp. 4LFB | reverse complement strand
CGGCGCTCTTCACCGGGCCCTCGCAGGGCCGGGCGGCTTCTGGGACGAACTGCTGCCGCCGCCGTCGAAGCAGGCGCGCGGCATCGTGGCGCGCGCGGCGCAGTTGGTGGGCGCGCGGCGGTTGGACCGCTCGGTGCCCAATGACTGTTCGGGGCTGGTGCGGCTGGCCTATCTCCAAGCCGGCATCGACCTGGTGGCGCACGGCTTCCTCGCGGGCGAGAACGCGGTGACGGGCATCTTCCGGCGCGCGCAGGCGGCGGGCGCGGTGCACCGGCTGAACCCGCGTCCGGGCGACCTGGCGTTCTTCAAGGAGACGTACGACCGCAACCGCGACGGCAAGCGCAACGACGGCATGACGCACATCGCGGTCGTGGAGGCGGTGGCGCCGGACGGCACCGTGACGTTCATCCACCGGGGCGGCAAGGGCGTGGCGCGCAGCCGCATGAACCTGGCGCTCCCCACGGTGCACCGGCTCAACTCCGGTGCGCTGCTCAACGATTTCATCCGACCGGCGAGCAAGGGGATGCGCGCGTACCTCGCGGGCGAGCTGTTCGTCGCGTTCGCTTCACCTGGAGGTTTGTAGTCTCACGGCAGTCGCAACCTGGGCTCGCACCGCGAGCGCGTTTGAATCCAGGCGCGGGTGTGGCGTCATCCCGCGCATGAGATTGCCCCTGCTCCTGGGATGCCTGTTGCTGTCGTCCGGCTGCATCGTGGCGGAGACGCGTCCCTCGCGTCCTCCGCGTCCGCCTCCGAGGCCGCCCCCGTCACGTCCGGTGGCGATGGGCTACGACGAGGCCGTGCGGCGCGGGTTCGACCAGTGCCGCGCTCGCGGCTACCGCTGCGAGTTGAAGGAGGCGCACCTCACCGGCAACGACGTGTGGAAGGTGAAGTTCCGCGTGGATGGCCGGGGCGAGAAGGGGCACCTGCACCTGGACTACGACGCGTACTCGCGCAACCTCATCAAGGTGAACGACAAGGTGAAGGACAAGGGCGGCCACTGGGACGACGACTGGGACGGCCCGGGGCGTGGCAAGAAGAAGGGCCACGCGCACCGGGACGACTGAGGCGCTCGCTGCTAGCGCGAGGCCTTCTTCAGCAGGGCCTCGGTGTGGTCCAGCAGCTGCGTCCCACCGGGCTGCTCGTGGCCGGGCACGATGATGCGGGCGTCGGGGAAGTGCTCGCGCTCGCGCTTCAGGCTCGCGGGCCAGGCGGCGACGTCCGCGTCCTCCAGGTTGCCCAGGGTCTTCGCGCTGGCGTCCTTGATGAAGCAGCCGCCGTAGAGGATGCCGGAGGCCGGGTGCATGACGACGAGGTTGTCGGGCGTGTGGCCGGCGCCGGGGAAGAACACCGACAGCGGGCCGAAGTCCTGCGCATCGCTCAGCCGCTGCTGGGGAACGGGGTTGCCCTCCGCCTTTGCTCGGCGGGCCGTGTCCTCGCGCGCGTGGACGGGGATGCCCTGGGCGTCGAGCGTGGGGATGCCGCCGGTCCGGTCGATGTGGAAGTGCGTCACCAGCGCGGCGCGCACCGGGTGGTGGAGCGTGTCCTTCGCCCAGGCGAGCAGCACCTTGGAGTGCTCCGGCGTCCAGCCTGTGTCGACGAGGATGGACGCGTCACCGTCCTCCACGAGGAGCCCGTTCGCGGGGGTGCCGCCCCAGTCCTTGCCCGCCTTCGTGACGTGAATCCACACGCCCGGGGCGATGCGGCGCACACGCACGTCCTTCGCGAGCACGACCTCCTCCTGCTTCGCGGAGGCCGCCTTGGCTGTCTTGGGAGGCGGCGCCGCGGAGGCGGTGGCGGCACAGGCGAGGAAGGCGAGCAGGGTGACGCGGCGCAGTGGCTTCATGGGGCTCCAGGAGGGGGAACGCATCGAGAGGCCCGCCGCGACTGCAAGATGGATGCACAGCGGAACCGCCGCGCTCCAGCCCGAGTCCCCTGCGAGCGCGCGGCCTCCGTGCCGCACCCGCGTCCGGGGAGCCACGCTACGGCGTGGACTTCTTCTTCAGCTCTTCGATGATCCGGGCGAACGTCTGGGGGCTACAGGCCTTGCCGCCTGGAGGGTTCTCCGCCGCGCGCGTGAGGGCGGGCAGGGCGGCGGGGTTGCCCAGCGATGCGAGCTGCCCCGCGGCCTTCGTGCGCACGCTGCATTCGCTGGACTCCAACGACGCGGAGTAGAGCGCCACCAGGTCCAGGCCCGAGGTGTCCTTCGTCACGTCCAGGTAGCGCAGCGCGCCCCACTGCTTCGTCGAGGGCTCTCCCCGGGCCAGGGACTCGAGATGGGAGCGCACCGTGTCGGCAGGCAGCGCCTCCAGGGCCCGGCGCGCGGAGAGGTCCTTCTCGTTGTTGCCGAAGTCCTCGGCCAGCCCGTCCAGGAGCCGCGGCTCCGGCGACTTCCGGCCTTCCTCGTCGAGGCCCAGGATGAGGCCGTGCTCCTCGTTGTGCCTGTTCAGTGCGTGCTTCACCACCGCGCGCAGCCGCGTCGTTTCCGCGTCATCCGGCACATCCGGCGCCTCCAGCCGCTGGAGCGCCTCCTTGGGCTGGTCGTCGTCCAGCAGCCAGCGCGCCTGCACCCGCGGATCATTCGCGTGCACCGTCCAGGCGGCGCCCGCCACCAGCAGCGCCAGGCGCTCCCGCGGCGACGCCGGCCTGCACGCGCGGCCGCTGACGCAGGAAGGCCATGCCCTCGCGCGCCTTCGTGCGCAGACCGTCCAGGGGCGACGGCTTCGTCCCGGAGTCGGGGAGGCCCAGCGTCGCGCCGAACGGTGAGCCCTCCACCGAGCGCGTCACCCGGTACAGCTGCACCTTCTCATTGCGGCCGGGCAGGGGGATGGTGCCGCAGGGCTCGGCGGGGGCCTCGGCGCGGTTGCGCACCATGTTCACGGCCTCGGTGAAGGTCACCTCGTCCGCGGCGGCCACGTGCTCCACCGCCTTCACCACCTCCATCGGCTCGCCGAGCACCGCGTCGTTCGTCACCAGCACCTCGCCCGCGTGCAGGCACACGCGGATGTGGAGCTGGTGCTCCAGCGGCACCGTCTGGTTGAAGCGCCACAGCGCCTCCTGCATCGCCATGCCGCAGCGGATGGAGGAGGAGGGGGCCCGGAAGACCGCGAGCAGCGCGTCGCCGCGCTTCTGCACCAGCTTCCCGTCATGCTCGCGCACCAGCGGCATCAGTAGCCGGTCGTGCGTGTCCAGCATGCGCGCGTTCTCCTCGTGCGTCTGCCGGCTCATGCGGTCGGTGAAGCCCTGGATGTCGGTGAGCATCACCGTCACGTTCTGCGCCTTCGTCACCGCCGCGCCGCCCGTCACCGCGGGCATCCCGCCGCCCGTCACCCGGCCCGCCGTGCCGAACGCCGCCGTGCCCGTGCGCTG
>NZ_JBKGHJ010000695.1:0-3392 GCF_046520365.1 Corallococcus sp. 4LFB | reverse complement strand
CTCCCGCGCCCGACGCACCGGCTCCCGCCCCGCTGCCCGGAGTTCCCGCGCCCGAGGCGCCGGCTCCCGAGTCGCTGCCCGGACCGCCAGCGCCGGACGCAGGCCCGGCGGAACCACCGCCCGGCGTCCCCGAACCCGAGGCTCCGTCAGGCCCCTCGCCGCCGCCCGACCCCTCTTCGCCGTCTCCGGGCGTCGAGGACTTGAGCACGGTGACCTGGGCCACGCGGGTCGTGGCGGGGGCATGCCCGGTGAGCGCCTCCACGCGGGTGCCCAGCTGCGTGAGCAGCCCTCCGGCCGGCTCCGGCTCACGGTTGGACGCGACGGCGCGCACCTGGGCCGTGAGCGTGTCCGCGGCGTTGAGCAGCAGGTCCACCAGGTCCCGGTCCAGGAGCTTGCGGTCCTGGCGCACCGCGTCCACCAGGTCCTCCACCCGGTGCGCCAGCATCGCGATGGGCTCGAAGCCCATGGACGACGCCATGCCCTTCACCGAGTGGGCGTGCCGGAACATCGAGTCCACGGTGCTGGCGGTGGCCTCGCGCTCCAGCGCCACGAGGTCCCGCCCGAGCGCCTCCAGGTGCTCGGTGGCCTCCGAGATGAAGAGGCCCAGGTACCGGGACATGTCCATCGTCATGAGCCGGCACCTCCTTCAGGCGGACGGGGCCGCGACCCGGGCGGGCGCGGCCCCCTTTCACGCCGCTTCAGGCCTCTCCCAGCACCTTCTTCACGACCGCCAGCACGTCCTCCGCCCGGAACGGCTTGACGATGAAGTCCGAGGCGCCCGCCTCGATGGCCTCCATCACCAGGCTCTCCTGCCCGAGCGCCGAACACATGATGACGACCGCGCTGCTGTCGGCCTTGATGATTTCCCGCGTCGCTTCGATGCCGCTCTTGAAGGGCATCACGATGTCCATCGTCGTGAGGTCCGGCTTCAACTCCTTGAACTTCTCCACGGCCTCCAGGCCGTTGGCCGCCTCACCGACGACCTCGAACCCTCCAGACGCAAAGATGTCCTTGATCATGTTGCGCATGAAGATGGCGTCGTCGACGACCAGCACCCGCTTAGCCATGTGAAGAACTCCGCCTCCGTTTCAGGCCTAGAGGGAGCGCACCCTATCACCGGCCGTTTCAAGGGGGCTACTCACTTGGAGGGAGTGAACAAGGCAACGACCGCCGCATCAAGTCCTTCCGGATCCAGCACGGTCACTCCCAGACCGCCCAGGCGGGCAACGCCGCGAACCGCGGGCATGGCCTTGCCAGGGGCCGCGCTCACGCGCTCCACCGCCTCGATGCCGTCCACGTCCGTCACCAGGAGGCCCAAGTCCCTGCGACCCCGGTCCAGTAGCACGACACGGCACAGGGGGGTGGGACCTTCTGGCAGGTGCAGCAGCTGCCGCAGCTCCACCACCGTCACCACCCGGCCGCGCAGGTTCATCACGCCGGTGATGGCGGCCGGGGCCCGGGGCACCCGCGTGTAGCGCTCCGGGGGCACGACGACCTCCCGGACGGCCGACAAGGGCAACCCGTAGCGTTCCTTCTCGACCCGGAAGATGACGTGCCGCACGGAAGAAGGCCCTTGTACCGGAAGGCGGCTTGAAGCGGGGGGGACGGACCGGGGCGCTCAGGGCCCCAGGCGGAAGCTGCGCACCACGCTCTGCAGCTCCACGGAGAGGTTGGTCAGCTCGCTCGCCAGCGACGTCATCCGCGACACCGCGGCCGTCTGCTCCTGGATGACGGCCTGGATGGCCTCCGTGGAGCTGGCGTTGTTCTTCGCCACGAGCTTGATCTCCTCGATGGCCTTCACCATCTCCTCGCTGCCCTTCATCTGCTCGCGGGTGCTGTCGGAGATGAGCGTCACCTTCTCCGCGCCCTTGCGCGCGGTGTCGGTGATGGCCCCCATGGAGCGCATGATGTCGGTGAGGTCCTCACGGCCCTCCGCCAGCTCCGCGATGCCTTCCTTCATGGCGCTCACGACGGAGGTGGACTGGCCGGAGATGTCGCGCGCCAGGCGGGAAATCTGCTCCGCGGAGCGGCCCGCGCTCTCCGCCAGCTTGCGCACTTCATCCGCCACCACCGCGAAGCCGCGGCCGTACTCGCCCGCGCGCGCCGCTTCAATGGTGGCGTTGAGGGCCAGGAGGTTCGTCTGCTGCGCCACCTGGGTGATGGCGTCGACGATCTTGGAGATTTCCTGCGTCTTCTCGCCGAAGGCGAACACCTGCTGGCTGGCGGACTCGATGCGGTTGAAGACCTTCTTCACCTTGTCGCCCGCGAGCCGCGCCGCCTTGGAGCCGTCCTCCGCGCTGCTGCTGGTCTCCGCGGACGTGCGGGCCGCGTCCAGGGCGCTGGCCGCCGTGCGCTGGATGCTGCCGGCCATCTCCGTGATGACCTTGGAGGCCTGGGACACCAGCTGGGACTGGGTCTCCGCGCCGCTGGCGATCTTCTCCATGGACGAGCCCACCTCCTCCGTGGACCCGTTGACGTTCTCCGCGCTGCGCTGAAGGTCGATGGCGGTGTCCGCCAC
Organism: Corallococcus sp. 4LFB; assembly: GCF_046520365.1. Lineage (NCBI taxonomy): Bacteria > Pseudomonadati > Myxococcota > Myxococcia > Myxococcales > Myxococcaceae > Corallococcus > Corallococcus sp. 4LFB. Next base: position 874 of record NZ_JBKGHJ010000695.1, on the reverse strand, counting down.
GCTCTTGGCGGTGTCTTGAATCTTGCCCACCAGCTCGCGCAGGTTCTCCTGCATGCGGGAGATGGCGCCCGTCAGCTCGTCGATTTCGTCGCGGGTGCTGTGCACCTCCGCGGCCACGGGCTTGGACAAATCGCCCTGCGAAATCTCGAAGGCGGAGCGGCTGAGCACCTTCACGCGGGTGACGCGCGCCAGCAGGGCCGGCAGGTACGCCGCGCCGCCGAAGGTGAGGAGCACGCCCACGCCCACGCGGATGATGAAGGCCCAGCGGCCCCAGGACGCGTCGAAGAGGCTCTCCGTGCACAGCAGCCACGTGCCCAGCAGCAGGCCCAGGAGGATGTAGCCGGTGGTGATCTTCCGGTGCAGGGACTGCTCGCGGACCACCTTGGGGCCCTCGACGGCGCGCAGCAGTCGCTGCACGGGCTCGCGTCGGGGGGTGAGGCCAGAGGAGGGGTCGTCGCGAAGGGGGCGGCGCACGGAGTGCTTTCAGCGGGAGGGGCGGAAAACAGCCCAGGGGTTTAGCCTTGCTCTCCGGTACGGGTCAATCATCCGGCTGGATCTGCTTGCTTGACCGGGCGAAGTGATCGAATCCGGCAGGCGGGGTCAGGAGCCGCCCCCCCGCGTCGCGAATCCGCCACGTCCGCTCCCGGGTGAGCACGCCAATGCGCGTCACCGCCTGCCCGGCGCGGGCACACGCCCGCTCGAACGCCTGCCTGCGTGAAGGTGGGACGGCGAGCAGCAGCTCGTAGTCCTCCCCGCCCCGCAGGGCCCCTCCGGGCCCAGCGCGCGCGCACGGCGGGTGACAGGGGCAGCCGGTCCAGCTCCAGCTCCGCGCCCACCCGGGACGCGGCGCACAGGTGCCCCAGGTCCTGGCCAG
>NZ_JBKGHJ010000694.1:0-3410 GCF_046520365.1 Corallococcus sp. 4LFB | reverse complement strand
CCATCGCGGCGGGGCCCGGCTCCCCCGTCAGCCGGGCCTCCACGTACAGCCCCACCGCGCGCGGCACCTCCACCGGCGCCGCGCCGCCCAGCACCGCGCCCTCGAGGTCCTCCAGCAGCGCGTCCACGTCCGGGTAGCGCTCCTCGCGCGCCTTGCGCAGGCACCGCAGCACGACGGCGTCCAGCGCGGCGGACACCGGCGCGTGCTCGCCCGGACGCGGCGCAGGGGCGTGCAGGTGCTGCTGCTCCACCTCGTGGCGGGTGGTGCCCTGGAAGGGCGGCATGCCCGTGAGCAGCTGGAAGAGGAGCACGCCCACGGCGTACAGTCCGTGCGCGCGTCCGGCACCTCGCCGCGGATCTGCTCCGGCGCCATGGACAGCGGCGTGCCCAGCACCACGCCGGTGTGCGTGAGCGACGAGCTGCCCGGGGCGCCCGGCACCAGCCCCTTCGCCACGCCGAAGTCCACCAGCTTCACGGCAGGGCCGCCGCGTCCGGGCGCGAGCCGCACCACGTTCTGCGCCTTCAGGTCGCGGTGCACCACGCCCGCGCCGTGCGCCACCCGCAGCGCCGCGCCCACCTGCTCATCACCGCCAGCACTCGCGCGGGACAGGCCCGCGCGTGCCAGCTCCGCCGCCAGGTCCTGGCCCTCCAGCCACTCCATGGCGATGAAGGGCCGGCCGTCCGACAGCTCGCCGTACCCCAGCACCGTGACGATGTGCGGGTGGCTCAGCCGCTGCAACGTGGCCGCCTCGCGCCGGAAGCGCCGCAGCGCCACCGCTGCCGCGGCCACCTGCGGGTGCAGCACCTTCAGCGCTGCGGGCACGCCGGTTCGCGCGTGCCGCGCCCGGTACAGCGCGGACACGGGGCCCTGCACCTGGACGCGGTCCACGACCCACTCGCCCACGAGCGCGCCGGGCCGCAGCTCCTCACCGTAGAGGGCCTCCTCGCCGTTGCCCGCCATGGGCTAGCGCTTGCTCGTGGAGCCGTCCTGGGGCGGCGGCGGTTCCGACCTGCGCTTGCACAGGTCGCGGTGCTGGGCATCCACCAGGTCGCACGCGCCGTTGAGGTAGACGGTGGCGGGCTCCGTCCAGAGGGTGTTGGACGCGTCCCGGCACTTCTCGAAGTCGCCGTCGCCGGACAGCAGCGGACCGTCCTGCACCTCGCACCGGTTCGTGGCCACCGCGTCGCTGCCCCAGCACGGCCCCGTCACCCTGGCCGCGCAGTCCGCGTGCGTGTCCGGCAGCGCGCACACGCGGTAGGTCGCGTACGCCAGGCCGGACACCCAACCCGGGTCGTAGCAGGCGTAGAGGTCCTTGAAGATGGGCTCCGTCTGGGGAGACGGCGGCCGGTTGATGACGTAGCCGTCCCGCTTCCCCGCCGCCAGCGTCACGGTCACGTTGATGTCGTCGCGCAGCGCGTGCCTTCCGAAGAGGTTGCCGTAGAAGGCGCCCTCGCGGATCCGGTACACGCCGCGCTCGGAGAGCGGGGCCTGCACGCCGGCCGTGAAGCCCACGTTCGCCGTGCCCTCCACGGCGCTGTCCCAGGGCGCCGTCATCACCGTGAAGTACCCGCCCGACGACGGACAGCTGAAGCTCACGGAGGGGTCCGTGGCGGCGGAAGGCAGGGGGTTCGTGGAGCCGGCCGAGCAGCCCTGGCTGGAGGCCACGTGCCGCGTGTCAACGCTGTCACAGCCGGCGATGCCCCGGCACACGCGCAGCACCATGCGCGCGTCCGAGCTGGAGCCCAGCGGCGCCCCGGAGGGGCAGCTCGGCGGGCCTCCCGCGCCCACGGCGATGGTCTGACCCGCGGGGCACCAGCCCACCGAGTGCATCGTCCAGCCGCAGTCCCGCCCCGCGCCAAACGTCTGGCTCGCGCACGGCACCGAGCTGCTCACCGGCGCGGGCGCGGTCGGCAGCTGGTCGATGGGCTGCGTCCACGCATCCAGCGTGAACGGCTCCGCGAGGGAGAGGGCGGGCTCGTGGAGCTCGCCGCGCATGGACAGCTCCACGCGGAAGCCCCGGCTGTTGTTGCGCGCCAGGAGGCAGGCCGTCACGCGCTTGAGGCACGCGTCACCCGGCGCCCCCGTGCGCCACCACGGACAGAGGCCCGCGGAGCCCGCCCATTCACTGCGCTGCGAGCCGGAGGGCTGCAAGGGATCGAGCCACTCGAGGGTCTCCCCTTCGCCCAGCGCACAGCCCACCAGGTACGCCATGAAGCGCTGCGCGAACGGGTCGCGCAGCTGGTTCTGCATGAGCGTCACCTCACCGCTGGGGACCATCACGTCGGGGTCGAAGAGGGACTCCAGCGCGCTGGTGGCCAGCGCCTCGTTGGCGTCGTGGTTCGCGGCGATGGCGTTGACCACCAGCTCCTGCGTCGTGAGCGAGTTGGCGATGCGGATGTCCGACTCACGCGCGCCGAGCTGCTCTTCGGCACGGGGGCTCACGCCGGTCCCGTCCGGGAGCGAGGGCTCGCAGCCGGTCAGGGCCAGCAAGAGGAAACACCAGGGGACTCGGAGGACGGAGGAGGCCATCGCGCGAACACTCCTTGGGCAGGACTCGGAAATGGGATGCGAAGGAAACCCCAGGCGCGGCCTTCTTGTCTCCCTGTAGCGCGAAAGGTTACGGGCGCGGACCTGTGTAGCGATTCCCGTTACAGCGCTGCCGGTGCGAGCGCGGCACGCAGTGCGTGGAAACACGTAGCCCACAGAGGGGCTTCCGCCACGGCGGGCGCGGCACGTTCGAGCCACGCGCGGGCCTCGTCCATGGCCCCCGTGCGGCGCGCGCTGCCGGTGGCCTGCAGGAGGATCTCCGCCTTCTCGTCCGGCGAGGCCAGCGCGTCCGCTTCCGCGTGAAGCGCCTCCCAATCCGTTGCACGGAAGGCGCCCGCGGTCCGCTGATGGACCTGGAGCTCCACGAGGCGCCGCATGATGGCGGTGGGCGGCAGGGACTCCGGCGGACAGCGCTGGGAGATCCAGGCGAGCTGCCGGGCTGCCGCCGCCTCGTCCCCCGCGGCGGCCTGGATGCGGGCGAGGAGCAGCGCGTCCACGGGCACGGGGTGTTCGCGGAAGAAGCGCACGCCCAGCTCGTACGCGCGCTGCGCCAGGGGGAGCGCTTCGTCCAGGCGGCCCTGCATGTAGAGGACCTCCGCCAGGTTGAACGTGGACCAGCGCTCCATCTGCGCGTGGGCCAGCTCGCGGCCCAGGGCCGTGGCGCGGCGCAGGTCGGCCTCCATGCGCGGCACGTCGCCCTGGCGGAGCCACAGGAGGACGCGGTTGCTCAGCACGGCGGCCTTGTGCAGCCCGTCGCCCGCGGCCTCGCAGCGCTCCAGGGCCTCGTCGAAGCGCGCGGCGGCTTCCGGGCGCGGTCCAGGAAGGTGAGCGCGGCGCCCAGCAGGGCCAGCGACACGACCAGC
>NZ_JBKGHJ010000693.1:0-3421 GCF_046520365.1 Corallococcus sp. 4LFB | reverse complement strand
CCGGTTCCGGCAACGCGGTGGCCCGTGCTCCCGTGGCGAAGACGGGCACCGACCCGCGCAAGGGCGCGCCGCTGGCGGAGCGCGCACCCGCGGAGAAGACCCGGAAGAAGAAGGCCAAGGCCGTGGGCGCGGAGGCGTCCCGCTCGGAGGCGAAGCTCCTGTCCATCGCGCCGCGCACGGGCCCGCTGTCCGCGCCGCTCAAGACGCTGGGCAAGCGGCTGGGGCCGCGCCTCGTCGCCGTCCTGGACAAGAAGGGCCTGCGCCGCACCGGCGACATCCTGTTCCTCTTGCCACGCTGTTACGAGGACCGCCGCCGGCTGCGCACCATCGCGGAGCTCATCCCCGGCGAGCGCGGCGTGACGGTGGGCACCGTCAAGACGGCGGACTTCGTCCCCGGGCGCGGCGGCAAGCGCATGTTCCGCGCCGTCGTGGGGGACCGCTCCGGCAGCATCGCGGCCACCTATTTCAACGCGGGGCCGTGGCTCAAGAGCCGCTTCTCCGTGGGCAAGCAGCTGGTGCTCTCCGGTGAGGTGCGCGCCTCCATGAACGGCCGGGAGATGGCCCACCCGGAGCTGGAGCCCGCCGAGGACCTGGAGAACACGACCTCCGTCCACTTCCACCGCATCGTCCCCGTCTACCCGGGCTTCGAGCGCGGGGAGCAGCGCTCCTTCCGCGAGCTGACCTCGCGCATCAGCGAACAGCACGCGCACCACCTGGAGGAGCCGCTGCCCGCGGACCTGCGCCGCCGCTACCACCTGATGGGGCTGCCGGACGCGCTGCGCTTCATCCACTTCCCGCCGGACGACGCGGACCTGGAGGCGCTGGACGCGCACCAGAGCCCCGCGCACCGCCGGCTCGCGTTCGACGAGCTGTTCTTCCTCCAGCTGGGCATGGCCTTGAAGCGCCAGGGCATCAAGGCGGAGGAGGGCATCTCCTTCGACGTCACCCCGGAGCGGCTGGAGAAGGCCCGCGCCGCGCTGCCCTTCCAGCTCACCGGCGCCCAGGCGCGCGTGGTGGGAGACCTCGCCCGGGACATGGCGCGCCCGGAGCCGATGAACCGCCTGGTGCAGGGCGACGTGGGCAGCGGCAAGACGGCCGTGGCGCTCGTGGCCGGCATGGTGGCGCTGCAGGACGGCTACCAGGTGGCGGTGATGGCCCCCACCGAGATCCTGGCCGAACAGCACGAGCGCACCTTCCGCCGCATCCTGGAGCCGCTGGGCTTCCGCGTGGGGCTCATCAGCGCGGCGGGCACCGCGAAGCACAAGCGCGAGGTGCGCGAGGCCGTGGCGAAGGGAGACATCCATCTGGCCGTGGGCACGCACGCGCTGCTTGAAGGCGGCGTGTCCTTCCAGAAGCTGGGGCTGGTGGTCATCGACGAGCAGCACCGCTTCGGCGTGCTCCAGCGCCACACGCTCATGAGCAAGGGGCTCACGCCGGACGTGCTGGTGATGACGGCCACGCCCATCCCGCGCACGCTCGCGATGACGCTCTACGGCGACCTGGACGTGTCCATCATCGACCAGCTCCCGCCGGGCCGCACGCCCATCACCACGCGCGTCTTCAACAACGAGCAGCGCGCGCGCGTCTACGAAGCGGTGGGCGCGGAGCTGGCCAAGGGGCACCAGGCCTACGTCGTCTATCCGCTGGTGGAGGAGTCGGAGAAGCTGGACCTGGAGGACGCCACCCAGGGCGCGGCGAAGTTGCAGGTCGTGTTCCCCGACGCCAGCGTGGGCCTGCTGCACGGGCGCATGAAGCCGGAGGAGAAGGACGCCGTGATGGAGGCGTTTCGCGACAAGCGCATCCAGCTGCTCGTGTGCACCACGGTGGTGGAGGTGGGCGTGGACGTGCCCAACGCGTCCGTGATGGTGGTGGAGGCCGCGGAGCGCTTCGGCCTGTCGCAGCTGCACCAGCTGCGCGGGCGCGTGGGCCGTGGCGCCGCGGCCAGCTACTGCTTCCTCGTCGCGGGCGCCGCGCGCTCCTGGGAGTCCACCGAGCGGCTGGGCGTGATGGAGCGCAGCAGCGACGGCTTCGTCATCGCGGAGAAGGACCTGGAGATTCGCGGCCCCGGCGAGTTCCTGGGCACGCGGCAGAGCGGCCTGCCGGAGCTGGCCGTGGCGAACCTCGTGCGCGACGGCGACCTGCTGTCGCTCGCCCAGGCGGAGGCGCGGCGCATCATGGACGCCGACCCCAAGCTCCAGGCCCCGGACCACCAGGGGCTCGTGAAGGCGCTGGAGGAGCGCTGGGAGGGCCGGCTCGCGCTCGCCCGGGTGGGGTAGGCCCGGGGAGGCTTGCGTCCGCCCCCCGGATTGGCTCGGACTGTCGGCGTGCTTACTTTTCCCTGGAGGAGCACGAGGGGGCGCACGCGATGGGAGACTGGGGCCGAGCGGAGTATCTGGCGCGGCAGGGCATCCGGGACCGGCGGGTGCTCGCGGCGATCGCCAACCTGAGCCGTGCGGACTTCGTGCCCGAGGGGGAGCGGGACGCGGCCTACCAGGATGCCCCCCTGCCCATCGGCCACGGGCAGACCATCAGCCAGCCCTACGTGGTCGCCCTGATGACGGAGGCCCTGGAGCTGCGCGGCGGCGAGCGCGTGCTCGAGATTGGCACCGGCTCCGGCTACCAGACGGCGGTGCTCGCGCTGATGGCCCGCGAGGTCTACACGGTGGAGATCGTCCGTGAGCTGGCCCGGCCCGCCCGGCGACTGTTGCACCGGCTGGGCTTCACCAACGTGTTCTTCCGGGAGGGCGACGGCTCCCTGGGCTGGCCCGAGGCCGCGCCCTTCGACGCCATCATCGCCACCGCCGCGCCGGAGGAGATTCCCCGCGAGCTGCTGCGGCAGCTGAGGCCCGGGGGGCGCATGGTCATCCCCGTGGGCGCCACGCACGAGGCGCAGGAGCTGCTGCGCCTCCGCCGGGGCCAGCCGGGGATGCTGCCCCGGGTGGACCGCCTGCTGCCGGTGCGCTTCGTGCCCATGACGGGCCAGGCCTCGGTTCCGACGTGACGCGAGCCGACGGTGCTGGCGGGTGCGGATGGACGCACGCCTGCACGCCCACTGCCTGAGTCCCGGGTCGCGTTGCCGTGAGGGGAGGGGACCGGTAACGTCCCGTCCATGATCATCTGCCCGGTCTGCGACCACGTGCAGTCGGAAGGCGAAGAGTGCGAAGGCTGCGGCAAGCGCTTTCCCGGCCTCGTGAACACCCCGGACCCTGTCGTGGCCCCGCTGCCGGAGCTGGAGCTGACGCACCACGCGGGCGGCCGGGTGCCCGTGGATGCGCCCGTGCTGCCGGAGCTGGACCAGACGCGGCTGCGCTCGGGGCCGGACCTGCCGGCCATGTCCGTGCCGGACCTGGAGCTGACCCGCTCGGGCGTCACGGGCGAGGTGCCCGTCGCACCGATGAGCGACCTGGACACGGGCCGCGCG
>NZ_JBKGHJ010000692.1:0-3423 GCF_046520365.1 Corallococcus sp. 4LFB | reverse complement strand
CCGCGAGCCCCGGGTCCCGCTGGCGCAGGTGGTGCACCAGCGCGGCGCCGCTCATCCCGGCCATGCGCATGTCGGTGATGAGCACGTCGTAGCGCTCGGCGCGCGCGGCCTGGAGCGCGGCCTCGCCGCAGTCCACCACGGTGGTCGTGTGGCCCGCGTCCTCCAGGATCTCCGCCAGGTTCTCCGCGAAGGCCCGGTTGTCATCCACCACCAGGAAGCGGCCCATCAGGAAGGCTCCGGCGTCAGGGGAAGCTCCACCACGAAGCGGGCCCCTCCCGGCCCGCCCACGGCCGGAGCGTAGCCGATGCCGCCGCCGTGCCGTTCCAGGATGCGCCGCACCAGCGCCAGGCCCAGCCCCAGCCCGCGCGCCTTCGTGGTCATCAGCGGTTCGAAGACGCGCGCGCGGATGGCCGGGTCCAGGCCCGGGCCGCTGTCCTCCAGCACCAGCCGGATGCGCCGCGCGCCGTCCTCCGGGATGTCCGCCGTCAGCAGCACCTCGCCCTCGCGCTCGCCCAGGGCCTGCACCGCGTTCTGCAGCAGGTTCACGAAGACCTGCCGCAATTGCACGGCGTCCCCTCCACGGACGGCAGGGCCTCCAGCCCCTGCGCGCGCACGCGCACGTGCCCGGGGGCGCGACGGCCTCCAGCGCGGACGCCCAGACGTCCGCGAGCCGCAGCGGCGCGCGGACGAGCGGGCGGGAGCGGATCATGTCCAGCAGGCTGGTGACGATGTGGTTGGCGACCTCCACCTGCTCGCCGATGCGGTCCAGGTGCTTGGTCACGCGCGCGTCCTCCGCCGCGGCGGGGCGGCCCTTGAGGATGAAGAGCGAGGTCTCGATGACGCCCAGGGGGTTGCGCAGCTCATGGCCGATGGAGCCCACGAGCTGCCCGAAGGTCGCCAGCCGCTCGGCCCGGGCCGCCTGGGCCAGCAGGTCCTCGCGGTAGGTGTGCAGCATGATGGCCAGCTCCAGGTCCAGGATCTTCCCCAGCGCCCGGGCCAGGCGCGCGGCCCGCGCGGGGGCGTCGCGCAGCGACTCCTCCAGCACCGCCGCCAGCTCCTGGCGCAGCAGGTTCATGGCGCCGAACATGTAGTGCTGCGGCAGGTGGATGCGCACGTGCACCCGCCCGATGCGGCAGCGGCGCTCGAAGTACGCCGTGTCCCACGGCCCCAGCAGGAGCGACCCCATCCAGTCCTGGAGCGTCACCTTCAGGTGGCCCACCTGGCTCTCGCCCCCCTCCAGCGCCTTGCGCGCCTCCGGGTGTTCGAGGATGCGCCGGTAGAAGACGTCCGCGATGCGCTCGAAGTGCGCGCAGGCGATGGGGTGCAGCTCGCGCAGGGCCTCTCCGTCGTCGGAGGAGAAGCCCACGTAGCGCTGGAGCTCCTCCAGGACGTTGTCCGTCACGCCTCCGGGTCCGGCTTCCATGGTGACTCCTTCCTCGCGCGGGGGGCCTGGGGGTCGGCGGCCGGGTCCTCGTCCGCCGGGCCGGGGCCACCGCCGCCGTACTCCTTGAGCTTGTATTGGATCTTCCGCACGCTGATGCCCAGCACCTCCGCGGCGCGCGTGGTGGAGCCCTGCACCATCTCCAGGGTGCGCAGGATGGCCTCCCGCTCAATGGTGGCGAGCGTCGCGCCGGGGATGAGCCGCTCGACGGCGCCGGCGCTGGGGCGGGGGCCGCGCAGCACCGGCGGCAGGTCGTCCGCCGTGAGCTCCTCGCCTCGCGCGAGCACCACGGCGCGCTCCACCGCGTTCTCCAGCTCGCGGATGTTGCCCGGCCAGTCGTGGTTCATCAGCGCCTCCAGGGTGCCGGGGGCCAGCCCCTTCACGGCCTTGCCGTGGACGGCGTTGCAGCGCTCCAGGAAGTGGCTCACCAGCGCGGGGATGTCCGCCTTGCGCCGGCGCAGGGGCGGCAGCGTCACCGCCACCACGTTGAGCCGGTAGTAGAGGTCCTCGCGGAAGCGGCCCGCCTTCACCTCCGCCTCCAGGTCGCGGTGGGTGGCCGCCACGATGCGCACGTCCACCTTCAGCGTCTGCGTGCCGCCCACGCGCTCGAACTCGCGGCCCTGCAGCACGCGCAGGAGCTTCACCTGCACGGCCGGGGAGATTTCTCCAATCTCGTCCAGGAACAGGGTGCCGCCGTCCGCCAGCTCGAAGCGGCCCTCCTTGCGCGCCAGGGCGCCGGTGAAGGCCCCCCGCTCGTGACCGAACAGCTCGCTCTCCAGCAGGCCCTCGCTGAGCGCCGCGCAGTGCACCTTCACGAAGGGGCGCGCCTTGCGCGGGCTGAGCTCGTGCAGCGCCTGGGCCACCAGCTCCTTGCCCGTGCCGCTCTCCCCCAGGATGAGCACGGTGGCCCGCGTGGGGGCCGCCTGCTGGATGAGGGCGTAGACCCCCTGGAGCTCCGGCGCGTCCCCGATGATGTTGCCCACCCGGAAGCGCTCCGCCACGCGCTCGCGCAGCTGGCGGGTCTCCTGCTTCAGCCGGCGCGTCTCCAGCGCCTTGCCCAGCACGACGAGCACGGCGTTCAGGTCCAGCGGCTTGGTGAGGTAGCTCTCCGCGCCCTGGCGCATGGCCTCCACCGCCGCCTCCACGGTGCCGAACGCCGTCATCATCACGAAGGCCGCGTCGTTGCCGGCCTCCTTCGCGCGGCGCAGCAGCGTGAGCCCGTCCATGCGCGGCATCCGCACGTCCGTGAGCACCAGCGAGGGTGAGAAGTCGTCGAGCGCCGCGAGCGCCTCCGCGCCGTCCGCGGCCTCGCGCACCTCGTACCCCTCCTCGCCCAGGAGGGTGACCAGGGCGCGCCGCGCGTTCGCCTCGTCGTCCACGACCAGGATGCGTTCTGGAGCCATGCCCCTGCTTACCAGACCCGGGCCGGGATGCAGGAGTGCGTCTGACCAGGCCTCCAGGGAAGGCGCCAGGAGCGTCATCCGCTCGCGTCCCCTGCCCGCGCGTCCGCGCACGCCAGGCAGCAGCGCGCCTCGGGGACGGCCAGCAGCCGCTGACGGCCAATGGCGCCGCCGCACTGCTCGCACCCCCCGAAGCAGCCCTGCGCGATGCGCTCGAGCGCCGCCTCCACCTCCTCCAGCTCATGCGGTGGCAGGCGCGCTCCGCGCACGGGCGGGCAGCCGTCCCCTCCACCGCCAGCCCCGGGCTGGGCGTCCGCGCGCGCCGCACGCAGCGCGCTCCGGCGGGACAGCAGCATCTGCCGCGCCCGGGCCGTCATGGGGTCCGCGGGCATGGCGTCCTCCGGTCCGGGCTGGCGGCGCGGCCCGTGGGTCCCAGCGACTGTCGTGTCTTCACGTTCCACGTCCATGAGGGCTCTCAGGAGGCAGGAGGGAGTGACAGGGGGGCGGCGCGGTTGCGGCGCGCCGCGAGCACGCTCGGCACCGCGAGCACCGCGACGGCCACCGTCACCAGCCCGGCGCCGG
>NZ_JBKGHJ010000691.1:0-3423 GCF_046520365.1 Corallococcus sp. 4LFB | reverse complement strand
GTGGCGACTGGACGGCCGAAGCCCCGGCGCGTCACGCGCAGGACGGGGCCGGGATGAACGGCACGGCGCAACCGCCCGGGGAGCCCCGCGCGAACGGCCAGCAGCGCAACGGCGGCCCCCGGATGAACGGCCGGCCTCCGCGCAACAACGGCGCCATCCAGGACGGCCCGCCCCAGCAGAACGGCGAACCGCGCATGAACGGCCGGCCGCAGCAGGGTGACGAGCCGCGCCAGAACGGCCGGGGCCCTGGAGCGAATCCCCGCGAGGCGCGAGGCAACCTCCCCAACAACGGGCCCCGGATGCCCCGTCAGGGTGCGGAGCGCGGCGCGGGACGTCCTTCCCGGGGTGGCGCGCCCCAGGTGAGCTACGTGGGCCGTCCGCCCGCGCCCTCGTCCTCGAACCCCGAGACGGGCTCCTCCTGAGCCTGCGGACCTGAGGTCCGTCCCCGGGGCTGAGAAGCTGAGAGCCCCACGGGGCGGCCCATCCGGAGCCCACCGCACGAACTGGTCCGACAGTCGGACCAGTTCAGACCTCCGAGGCGCCCCCACCGGACCGGCCTCGTCGGCCGCCAGGCCTGGGGCTGTCCGCGTCATCCGAGCAGCGGCAACTGGTCCGACAGTCGGACCAGTTGGAACCGCGTCGCTCCGGACGCGCCGCGCCCTACTCCGCCTTCACCGACGTCGGCTCGCGCGCCAGCTCCTCGCGGAAGAAGCGGCTGCCCTTCGCGAGCGTCGCCATGTACGGGCGCACGTCCTCGCGGGCCTCCGCGCTCAGCGCCGCGAACGGCGTCACGTGCGCGTCCGGCACGTAGCGGAACGTCAGGTTGATGCGCCGCGTGCGGAAGTCCGGCAGCTCCGGCGGCATCACGTGGCCCGCGCGCGTGTCCACCCGCTGCACCCGGTGGAACGTCTGGTCCTTCCACTGCGCCCCACCAAAGAGCTGCAGCGACCCGTCATCCAGCCACTGCTCCAGCACCACCGCGTCGCGCTCGCCGGGCCGCGTGGACGTGACGAACTGGATGAGCGCGCGCTCCCCCAGGGACAGCGACGCCACCGGGCCCGGCTCGAAGTCCTTGTGCTCGCCCACGCGCGCGGTGTCCACCCAGCGGCCCTCCTCCAACCGGCTGCCGTAGAAGTTCACCAGGCACGTGTTGAGGTGCCAGCCCTGCGGCATGTCCGGGCCCCGGAACATCCGCCGCGCCAGCGCCTCCACCTTCACAATCTGCCGCTCCAGCACCGCGGGGAACGGCTCTGCCTTCACGCAGCGGTCCTTCACGCCCTTCGGAGGCCGGTAGTAGTCCAGACACGCGAACTGCCAGTTGCCCAGCCAGTACACCGGCCGCAACAACCGCCGCTGCTGCTGCCCCTCCGGCGGGGGGAAGTGCTTCGAATAGCGCTCCTCCCACAGCGGGTGCAGCGTGCCCAGCCACGCCAATATCTCCGCGCGGTCCGCGGACGCCAGGAAGCTCGCGTTGTAGTGGTGGCCGGGCGTGCGCTGCGCGGCCTTGCGCGCCAGCGGGGAACCCGGGCCCCTGCGGGGAGGCAAGGCCATGGGGTTCCTCACGCCTCGGAGGCGGCCACGTCGAGCGCCAGTTCGATCATCTCGTCGAACGTCGTCTGACGGTCCTCCGGAGACAGGTGCTCGCCGGTGAGGATGTGGTCCGACACCGTGAGCAGCGCCAGCGCCCGCGCGCCAAACTCCGCCGCCACGCCGTACAGGCCGGCGATCTCCATCTCCACCGCCAGGATGCCCATCTTCTCCAGCGTCGCGTTGAGCGCCGCCTGCGGGTGGTAGAAGAGGTCGGACGTGAAGACGTTGCCCACGCGCACGGGCTTGCTGCGCTTCTCCGCCGCCTCCACCGCGCGCCGGGCCAGCGTGAAGTCCGCCACCGCCGGGAAGTCGTAGCCCATGACGCGCATGCGGTTCACGTTGGAGTCCGTGCCCGCGCCCATCGCCACGATGACGTCACGCAGCTTCACGTCCGTGCGCAGCGCGCCGCAGCTTCCCACACGGATGAGCACCTTCGCGCCGTAGGACTTCACCAGCTCCGTCGCGTAGATGGAGATGGACGGCACGCCCATGCCGTGCCCCATCACCGACAGCCGCTTGCCCCGGAAGGTGCCGGTGAAGCCCAGCATGTTGCGCACCGCCGTGACGGGGCGCGCGCTCTCCAGGAAGCGCTCGGAGATGTAGCGCGCCCGGAGCGGGTCGCCCGGCATGAGGACCACTTCGGCGAAGTCACCCGGAGACGCGGAGATGTGCGGAGTTGCCATGAACCTGAAGCCCTTTCAGCGCGCGGTCGACAGACCGGACGGAACACCCATGGGGACGGCCACCGGCGTCGGTGCCAGTGCGGCGGGAGTGCACGGGTTGGGCAGCTTGCCCGAAGCCGCGGGCGCCGTGTTCACCAAAGCGGGGGCCTGCGTCTGGGGAGGCATCCGGCGCGGCGGCAGCTGCACCGGCGGGGGGATGGGGCAGTGCGTGCACGGCCCCTTCAGCGGAATCACCAGCCGCCGGCCGATGCTCAGGAACGTGTTGCGCATCCGGTTGGCCTTCTTGATGGCCACCACGCTGGAGTTGTGCCGCATCGCGATGCCGCCCAGCGTGTCCCCGTTGCGGACCCTGTACATCATGAGGTTCTGGTCCGGCTGCAGCGCCAAGAGCGGCGCCACCCGGCGGCCCAGCTCCTGCGCGCGGCCGTTGAAGAAGCGCACGTGGAAGTGGTCGCGGTGCCGGCGCGCGTGCTTGATGAGTGAGTTGAAGCCGGCGTTGAACAGCGAGTCCAGCCACGCCTTGTCCTCGCCAATGGACAGCGCGTAGTCGTACAGGACCTTCTGCACGCGCTTGTCCACGAGGATCATCTGCACGTCGGTGTTCACCACCAGCGAGCGCACCAGCGCCCAGTTCATGGCCACGTCGATGTAGCGCTCCCGCTCGCGCGCACGCACCGGCTCCGCCGTCGGGTAGTAGAAGCCCAGGTCCACGTCGCGGCCGTTCTGGTGGCTCTTGTGCGGACGCAGGTAGCCGCCGTCCTTGGTGGACAGGCGGTTGACGCGCAGCGGGGGCACGTTCGGGTACTGCGCGCGCACCGCGCGGATGGCGGCGACGACGTAGTCCACCGTCTCCTGCGTGCCGTAGGCGATCTCCGGCGACACCACGAGCCAATCCTTGTCATCCGGCACGCGCACGCTGTTGAGCTGCCGGCCGCTCTCCACGAAGCCAATGGACATGGAGCCCAGCGTGGACGGGTCCTTCTTCCACGCCTCGGTGAGCGCCTCGTCGGACAGGTCGGCGGTGTACAGCGGCCCGGCGGGCGCGGCGGGCGCGAGCGGCGCCTGCATCTCGCCTTCCTCGCTCACGCCTTCGTCGTCGGTGGCGGCGGTGGCCTCGTCGTCGTCCTCCTCCGCGTCCACGGGGCAGGGG
>NZ_JBKGHJ010000690.1:0-3423 GCF_046520365.1 Corallococcus sp. 4LFB | reverse complement strand
CGCCTCGGGAGCCCCGAGGCCAGACCGCCCCGCCGGCGACAGCGCCCCGAGGAGCCCGAACCACGGCCCGAGCCCGCCTCGGAGCCCGGAGGACAGGCGCCCCGCCGTCAGCGACCGGCAGCCTCCCCACCCGCCCGTCGGAGCGCGTCCACCCGGAGGCTGGAAGAGTGCCTGGGACATGGCTCCGGGCTAGCACGCACCCAACGTCCCCTCAAGGCGCACCCCGTACGTCCCGGAGCGGCCACTCTCCCTCATGCCTCGCATGCGGCCAGCCCCTACCCCGGCGTGCCCGCCGCTTGTGCGCCCCCCGCCGATGCCGTACGTGCCGACCATGTCCGTCGAATCGCCCTCCTCCCCGTCCGCGCCCCGCTCCCGTCCCGTCCGCCGCTCCTGGGTCTGGGCAGGCATCGCCGTGGCGTCGCTCGGGTTCATGGGGGTGGCGGTCCACGACCTGGTGCAGGGCCGCTCGCAGCCGCTGCCCACGCTGGGCGCCCTGCCGGACTTCACCTTCACGCGGCAGGACGGGCAGCCCTTCGGGCTGAAGCAGCTCCGCGGCCACCCGTTCATCGCCAACTTCATCTTCACCCGCTGCCCCACCGTCTGCCCCGTCTTCACGCAGAAGATGGCGCGCGTGCAGGACCACACCGCGAAGCTGGGAACGGACCTCCAGCTGGTGTCCTTCTCCGTGGACCCTGCCTACGACACCCCGGAGCGGCTGGCCGAGTACGGGAAGAAGTACCAAGCGGACTTCACCCGCTGGAACTTCCTCACCGGCGACTACGCCACCCTCAAGGACACCATCGTCCAGGGCTTCAAGATCAGCATGGGCCGCGAGCCCGGCGCCGCCGAGGACGACCTGCTCTCCATCTTCCACGGCACCCACTTCGTGCTCGTGGACGGCACCGGGGAGATCCGCGGCTACTACGACAGCGCGGACCCGGAGGCGACCCAGAAGCTGGAGACCGACGCCCTCCGCCTCACCCGCGAAGAGGGCTGAGCAGCCCCCGTTCCTGATCGCACCCACACTCCGGGTGCGCCCCCGCGAGTCACAGTCCACCCGCCACGCCGGGCCCGGCGAGGCCCCCGGGAACCGCGAAGGGCCGGCGCCCCGCCCATGACGGACGGGGACCGGCCCTGCTGGGGGCTTCCGCGCGGCGTCGTGGCCCGCAAAGCCGAAGGGCCAGCCCCACCTCGCGGTGAGCACTGGCCCTCGTGCCTGAGTCACGCCAGCTTCAGCGGGGAACTCAGTTGATGAGCGCCGCCTGGGCGTGCGCGAACAGGTTCTGCACGTTCTGCTGCGCGGGCTGGGAGGCCAGCGCGCCGACCTTGTCCGCGCCCTGCTTCACGGTGGTCGCGATGTCCGCGATGGACTGCACGGTGGGGGCGAACTTGGTCAGCTGGGACAGACCGGCCAGGGGGCCCTTGGCGAGCAGGGACGCGCCGGAGTCGATGAACTTGTCCACGAACGGCTTGGCCAGCTTGCCCAGGCCGAACGGGAGCTTGTCCAGGAGGCCGCCCGCCAGACCCTTCAGACCGCCCGTGATGGCGCCCATGGGGTTCTGCACGAAGCTCAGCGCCTTGCCCGCGATGTTCGCGATGCCACCGGCGACATTGCTGACCGTCTTCGCGATGCTGCTGACAACCTTGCCGATGCCGCCCATGGTGATACCCCCTGCTTAAGTCTGGTTTGGAGAGTGTGTGCCGAAGTGAAGCTGCAAAAGGATTCTCGGAAGGGGGAGGAAAATGTTTCCTCCGAATTTCCGATCTATTTCACGGGGATTCCGGGCGGGCTTCAGCCGCGGGTTCCGCCGCCGCCCTTCTTCAGCTGGTCCATGAGCTCCTGGCGCTTGGCCTCGTCCTGGGGCGCCTTGGGGGCCTCGCCCGTGGGGTTCAGCGCGGGCTTGCCGGCGGCGCCGCCGCCCTTGCCGGCCTCGAACTCGGACTTGGCGAAGGGGTTGCCCTGGCCGGGCAGCTCACCCTTGGCGCCCGCGACCAGGAACTCACCGACCTCCTCCACCGTGTGCACCGGGAAGCCGTTGGCCTTCAGCTCCTCGTCGGACACGACGTTGAGCATGGGCTCCTTGTCCTTGTCCTGCGCGTACTCGAGCACCAGCTCGACGTAGTCCTCCAGCTTCATCCCCACCGCGTCCGCGATGCGCTTCGTCTCGGGGTCCTTGAGGAGCTCCGCACGGACGACTTCCACGGGACGGGACAGACCACGCTTCTTGCCAGGGGCTTGCTGGGACATGTTTTTTCGCTCCGGAGAGGAGAGGAAAGACGGCGGGGAACAACTCTAGCCCATCTTTCCAGTAGTACCCATTCCCCTACCCGGGCCGACCCCGCCCCCCTCTGAGGACCCCCCTGGCCGGGGGTCCCCGGGGGTGGGTTTCAGCGGACCGCGTTGCGGGGCGCGCCCTTGCGGGCGGAGGCCGGGGCCTTGCGCTTGGGGAGGATGCGGGTGACGGAGCCGGGGCGCCGGGCCACGGCGGCGGCGCGCTCCTTCTCCTCGGCGGCCTTCAGCGCCGCGGCGCGCGCGGCCAGCTGCTCCGCCTGCAGCGCCCAGCGGCGCTTGAGCACGTCCCGCAGGCCGTCCGTCTGCAGGTCCACCTGCGCCTGGTTCAGCCGGTAGTGCAGGTCCTCGCGCAGCGTGCCCCGGGTGAGGGCGGCCATCGCCGTGCCGGAGACGCCCACCACCACCTTGGGCCGCTCCTCCTGCATCTGGAGGCAGCGCAGGATGAGGCCCTGGGCGTCGAGCGGCAGCTTCGCCACGTCCGCGATGAACACCACGCCGTTGGGCTGCCGCAGCGCCCCCGCCAGCTCCGGCGCCTGTCGCACCTCCGTGAGCGGGACGCCGAAGTTGCGCGCGGCCTCCTCCGCCCAGGCCCTGCGCTCGTCCTCCGTCCCTCCGTGGATGAGCAGCGAGGCACGGTTGGAGACGAGGTCCTCTTCTCGATAGCCGCGAAGAGCCACGGGATGCCCTACCCTTCTGGGAAAGCGGGTCCTCCCAAAGTCTAACGCCCTCCCGGGTTGCCTGTTCAATCCCTTACTTGCGGGAAAAAACCAGGGACCCGTTTCAGGAGAAGCCAGGGCACTGGACGCCCGTTCCCGGGTCAGGCGGAGGGCACCACCATCACGGGCTTGCGGCAGCGCAGCACCAGCTCTCGCGCCACGGCCTCCTCCAGCACGTCCGGGACGACCTCGCGGCGCGCGGAGGTGCCCACGCAGACCAGGTCCACGCCCTCGCGCTCCGTGGCCTGGCAGATGGCGACCGCCACGTCGTCCCCGCTGACCCCCTCCACGCTCCAGTGCACCGCCCGCGCGACGGCGTCCCGGGGCACCTGCTGCCAGAGCCGCTGGAGCACGGCGTCCCGCTCGCCGCCGGGCTCCGGCAGCACGCCGTGGAAGTCCCGGGGGCCCCGCTCG
>NZ_JBKGHJ010000068.1:0-23712 GCF_046520365.1 Corallococcus sp. 4LFB | reverse complement strand
GGCGAGGCCCTGTTCCCCCTGGGCGGCGAGCGCGCGGTGCGCCTGGTGCTGGAGGACGGCGAGTACCGCGTGGCGGCCATCGAATGACGGCCAGAAGCCGCGCGCGCCCCGGGCAGGGTGGAAGGCCGGGCGGCCTCCGGCGATGTGCGTTAAACGACGTTGACAGCCCCCGGAGTGCTGGCAATCTCCGCCCCCCTTCAAGCGTGCAAACGCCTGTTTTCAAAAGGTTTCAGGTGTCCCGATGAGCGTGTCCCAGGCCGATGTGATGACGGCCATGTCGAAGGTGATCGACCCCGAGCTGCACGTCGACCTGGTGAAGGCCGGGATGGTGAAGGACGTGCGCGTCACCGGCGACACGGTGAAGCTGAAGATCGAGCTGACCACGCCCGCGTGTCCCATGAAGGGGAAGATCCAGGCGGACGCGGAGGCGGCGCTCAAGGCGGTGCCGGGCCTGAAGTCCTTCGACATCGAGTGGGGCGCCCAGGTGCGCGGCGTCGCCGGAGGCTCCGGTGGCGGCGGGGCGCTGTTGCCGGGCGTGAAGAACATCCTGCTCGTGGGCGCCGGCAAGGGCGGCGTGGGCAAGAGCACGGTGGCGGTGAACCTGGCCACGTCGCTCGCGCAGCACGGCGCCAAGGTGGGCCTGCTGGACGCGGACTTCTACGGCCCCTCCGTGCCGCTGATGACGGGCACCGCGGACAAGCGCCCGGTGAGCCCCAACGGCAAGACGCTGGATCCGCTGGTCGCCCACGGCCTGAAGATCATGTCCATCGGCTTCCTGGTGGAGGCGGATCAGGCGCTCATCTGGCGCGGCCCCATGCTCCACGGCGCCCTCATGCAGCTGGTGCGCGACGTGAACTGGGGGGAGCTGGACTACCTCATCCTGGACCTGCCCCCCGGCACGGGCGACGTGGCGCTGACCCTGTCGCAGTCCGTGCGGGCCGCGGGCGCGGTGCTGGTGACGACGCCGCAGGACGTGGCGCTGGCGGACGTGGTGCGCGCCAAGCAGATGTTCGACAAGGTCCACATCCCCGTGCTGGGCATCGTGGAGAACATGAGCCAGTTCATCTGCCCGCACTGCAACAAGAGCACGCCCATCTTCAACCACGGCGGCGGGCGCAAGGCCGCGGAGATGTTCGGCATCCCATTCCTGGGGGAGATCCCGCTCGACCTCAAGGTGCGCGAGGCGGGAGACTCCGGCGTGCCGGTGGTGGTGGGGCACAAGGACAGCCCGGAGGCGAAGGCCTTCCAGGACGTCGCCCGTGCCGTGGCGGGGCGCGTGTCCGCGCAGTCCATGAAGAGCGTGCCCCTGCCGGTGATGCAGGCCCGCTAGGGCTCAACTGAAGCGAAGGAGACCCCTCATGGCCCCGGCCGGCAACGACGACCTCCCGCCTGATCCGCTGTTCGACGACGACTCGGAGCAGCAGCCCGGCCGGGAGAGCCGCTCGGGCGGCTTCGTGCCGGACTTCGTGCGGCGCATGGCGGTGGCCGGCATGGGCGCGGTCTTCATGGGCGAGGAGGGCATCCGTGCCCTCGCCGGCCAGCTGAAGCTCCCCAAGGAGGCGCTGGGCTTCATCCTCTCCCAGGCGGAGAAGACCAAGGACGACATCAGCCGCGTCGTCACGGAGGAGCTGCGCCGCTTCATGCAGTCGGAGAAGCTGCGCGACGAGTTCCTCAAGCTGCTCTCCGGCATGACGGTGGAGGTCAAGGCGCAGATCCGCCTGGTGCCGTCGGAGAAGTCCGAGGAGGCGCCCGCGCCGGAGCCGCACGGCACCCGGGCCCACAAGAAGGCCGCGGAGGCGCCCACCGCGCGCGTGGTCATCACGGACGTGAACGCGCGCCGGCCGGCCTCCAAGCGCTCGAAGCGGGAGTAGGGACGTGGCGGAGGAAGTCCCCACGTCGCCCGCGCCGGAGGTTCCGGCACCGCCCCCCGAGCCGCGGCCCGGCTGGCGCACGCACCCGCTGCCCAAGCGGCTGGCGCTCATCGCCATCGTGGCGTTGGGGCTGTGGCTGTGGAAGGCCACGGACCTGCCGGAGCGGCAGATCATCTTCCAGCTCACCGGAGACGGCTGGAGCCGCGCGCGAGCCCTGGACCTCCAGGTGATGGACGACGAGGAGCACATCCTCAAGCGCGAGGAGCGTTTCTTCGCGAACGGTCCGCCCCCGGAGGTGACCTTCAAGATGCGCCTGCCGGAGGGCACCTTCCGCGCGCTCCTGTTCGTGAAGGTGGAGGGGCGCGAGCCGCGCGTGCGCGTGGAGGAGCGGCTCACGGTGGGCGAGGGTGAGGCCATCGTCCGCCAGCCGAGGCTCCCCGACGTCAGCCGTTGACCGTCGTTGACCCTCCTGGGGGCGTGCGTTATGGCCGCCGGCACAGGAGAGAAGACGCCATGGCAACGGAACACATCGTCGTCGTCGGTGCAGGGCAGATGGGCGCGGGCATCGCGCAGGTGGCGCTCCAGGCGGGCCTCCGCGTGTCGCTGGTGGACGTCAACAAGGACGGGCTCGCCAAGGGCGCGGACCGCATCAAGGCCGGCCTGAAGAAGCTGGTGGAGAAGGGCAAGCTGGACGCGGCGAAGCAGCAGGCCGCCGAAGCCAACCTCGCCACCTTCACGAGCGCGCGCGACGCCAAGGACGTGGACGTCGCCATCGAGGCCGTCACGGAGAACGAGGACCTCAAGCGCCGCATCTTCCTGGAGCTGGACGAGGTGGTGCGCCCCGGCGGCATCCTCGCCACCAACACGTCCTCCATCCCCATCACCCGCATCGCCGCGGCCACGAAGCGCCCGGAAGCCGTCATCGGGATGCACTTCATGAACCCGGTGCCGGTGATGCAGCTCGTGGAGCTGATCCGCGGCGCGGCCACCAGCGACGAGACCTACGCCACCATCCGCGCGATGGCCGAGCGCATGGGCAAGACGACGGTGGTCTCCAAGGACTACCCGGGCTTCATCGTCAACCGCATCCTCATCCCCATGCTCAACGAGGCCTGCTTCGCGCTGATGGAGGGCCTGGGCACCGCGGAGGACATCGACACCGCGATGAAGCTGGGCACCAACCAGCCCATGGGCCCGCTGCAGCTGGCGGACTTCATCGGCCTGGACACGGTGCTCTACATCGCCGAGGTGCTCCACAAGGGCCTGGGTGACTCCAAGTACCGCCCGTGCCCGCTGCTGCGTCAGTACGTGGACGCCGGCTGGTACGGCAAGAAGTCCGGCCGCGGCTTCTACAAGTACTAAGGCTCCGGAGACACCACGCACATGGACTACCAGAACATCAAGTTCGAGAAGGACGGCGCCATCGCCATCCTCACCGTGGACCGCCCCAAGGCGCTCAACGCGCTCAACAGCGCCACGTTCCACGAGATGGACCACGCGCTGCGCTCGCTGAAGGAGGACACGCGCGCGCTCATCGTCACCGGCGGCGGGGACAAGTCCTTCGTCGCGGGCGCGGACATCGCGGAGATGTCCACCATCAGCGCCGCGCAGGCCCGCGAGTTCTCCGCGCTGGGGCACCACGTCTTCGCGTCCCTGGAGAACCTGCCCATCCCCACCATCGCGGCCGTCAACGGCTTCGCGCTGGGCGGCGGCCTGGAGCTGGCCCTGGGGTGCGACCTCATCTACGCGTCGGAGAAGGCGAAGCTGGGCGTGCCGGAAGTCACCCTGGGCGTCATCCCGGGCTTCGGCGGCACGCAGCGCCTCACGCGCCTGCTGGGCCGCGCCCGCGCCAAGGAGCTGCTCTTCACCGCGGACCGCATCGACGCGGCGAAGGCGAAGGAGATCGGCCTGGTCCTGGAGGTGCTGCCCGCGGACAAGCTGATGGAGCACTGCAAGGCGGTGGCCGCCAAGATCCTGAAGAACGGCCCGCTCGCGGTGGCCCAGGCCAAGCGCGTGGTGGAGT
Organism: Corallococcus sp. 4LFB; assembly: GCF_046520365.1. Classification (NCBI taxonomy): domain Bacteria; kingdom Pseudomonadati; phylum Myxococcota; class Myxococcia; order Myxococcales; family Myxococcaceae; genus Corallococcus; species Corallococcus sp. 4LFB. Next base: position 19,818 of record NZ_JBKGHJ010000068.1, on the reverse strand, counting down.
ACGGCGCGGACCAGGACCTGCGCGCCGCCAACGAGCTGGAGCGCCAGGGCTTCGCGGTCCTCTTCGGTTCGGAGGATCAGCGCGAGGGCATGGCCGCGTTCCTGGCCAAGCGTCCGGCCCACTTCCAGGGCAAGTGACGTGAAGCCCGCGGTCGCGGCCGGGAGCCTGCTGTGCTTCCTGGCCGCGCCGCCGGCCCGGGCGGACGCCGAGCCGGAGCGCCTGGAGCGCGCCCCGGCCCTGGTGTCCTGGAAGCGCGCGCTGTGTCTCTACACGCTGTGCTTCCTGGAGCCCGCCATCCCGGACCTGCGCCGCGAGTGGGGCGACGGCGCCCACTGGGTGCTCTCCTGGCCCATCCACCCCTGGGCCACGCCGCCGCTGGACGTCCCCGGCGTGCTGGGCCCCACGCTCATCCTGTCGCCCTTCGTGGAGCCCCAGCTGCGGCTGCGGCCGTCCACCTTCCGCCTGCTCGCCGGGGCCCGCGCGTATGCGTTCCCGGACGCGTACCGCCTGGGCGTGCTGGCCGAGGGGGCGGGCGTGTGGGGCGGGGACGGGAAGGGCGGGGTGGCCGGGGTGGGGCTCACCTATGACTTGATTGAACGGCACCGGGACACGCAACCGTGGACGGTGTCGGTGGTGGTGCGCAGGGCGTGGACGGACGCGGGGGCTCGGACGGACGTGTCCTTCGACGTGACGGTGCCGCTGGCGATGTTCTTTGGGACCCGGATTCCCGCCCCCGAGGACGGCGGGGCGTCTTCGGAGTAGCCCCCGGGCGGACCCCGTACTATGGGAGGTCCACCATGAACTTCGAGCTGACCGACATCCAGCGCGAGATCCAGCGGCTGTGCCGCGAGTTCGCCGCCAAGGAGCTCATCCCCAACGCCCGCAAGTGGGACGAACAGCACGCGTGGCCCACGGACGCGGTGAAGAAGCTGGCGGAGCTGTCGCTGCTGGGCATCGCCGTTCCGGAGGAGTGGGGCGGCGCGGGCCTGGACAACGTCTGCTACGCCATCGCCATGGAGGAGATTTCGCGCGGCTGCGCCTCCACCGGCGTCATCATGAGCGTGAACAACTCGCTCTACTGCGACCCGGTGTCCAAGTTCGGCACCCCCGAGCAGAAGGAGCAGTTCCTCAAGCCCTTCGCCAGCGGCCAGAAGATCGGCTGCTTCGGCCTGACGGAGCCGGAGGCCGGCAGCGACGCCGCCGCCCAGAAGACCGTCGCCGTGAAGCGCGGCGACGAGTACATCATCAACGGCTCCAAGAACTGGATCACCAACGGCCCCAAGGCCGACGCCATCGTCCTCATCACGATGACGAACAAGGAAGCGGGCAACAAGGGCATCACCGCCTTCCTCGTGCCCACCAACACCCCCGGCTTCACCCGCGCGGAGCCCGACAAGAAGATGGGCATCAGCGCCGCCTGGTCCTGCTCCATGTTCTTCGAGGACATGCGCGTGCCGGAGAAGTACCGCCTGGGCAAGGAGGGCGAGGGCTTCAAGGTCGCCATGTCCACGCTGGACGGCGGCCGCATCGGCATCGCGTCCCAGGCGCTGGGCATCGCGCGCGCGGCCTTCGAGGAGGCGGTGCGCTACTCCGGTGAGCGCAAGACGTTCGGCAAGCCCATCCGCGACCACCAGGCCATCCAGTTCATGATCGCCGACATGGCCATGGAGATCGACGCGGCCCGCCTGCTCGTGTGGCGCGCGGCGCTGATGAAGGACAAGGGCGTGCGCCACAGCCCGGAGAGCGCCATGGCCAAGCTCTACGCCAGCGAGATGGCCAGCCGCGTGGCCAACAAGGCCCTGCAGATCCACGGCGGCATGGGCTACAGCAAGGAGATGGACGCCGAGCGCCACGTGCGCGACGCGCGCATCACCGAAATCTACGAGGGGACGAGCGAGATCCAGCGCATCGTCATCTCCGCCAACCTGCTGAAGGAGTAGTCACCCGCCATGAAGCGCGCGCTCCTCCCCGTGCTGTTCCTGTCCCTGGGCCTCGGCGCCCCGCTGGCGCTCGCCCAGGGCACGTCGAAGAAGAAGGCCGCGGCCACGACCGCCGTGACCCAGACGGCGGCCCCCGCGACCACGCCCGCGCCCAAGAAGGACGACGGGCTGGACGTCGGCCGGCTGCCCTTCACCCCGGACTCCATCCGCCAGGTGATGGCCCACCACATGCCTCGCATCCAGGAGTGCTACGAGGACCACATGGTGGAGAAGGACAAGAAGGTGGAGGGCCTGCTGCGCACCACCTTCACCATCACCGCGGAGGGCACCGTGCGCAGCGCGAAGATCGACAAGTACGGCAGCACGCTGAAGGACGCGGGCCTCAACGACTGCGTGGTGGCGGTGCTGTCGTCCATGGACTTCCCCAAGCCCCCGGACGGCCGCGACCACCCCATCGAGTACCCGTTCAACCTCAAGGCCATCGAGTAGCGCTCGAGCCGCGCTCAGGACACCCGCGCCCGTGAACTTCGACCTCACCGAGACCCAGACGCTCATCCGCGACACCGCGCGCAAGTTCGCCCGCGAGCGCGTGGCCCCGCACGCCCGCGCCGCGGACCGCGAGGAGCGCTTCGACCCGGAAGTCTTCAAGGCCCTGGCCGAAGTGGGCCTGCTGGGCGTGAACCTGCCGGGGAAGTACGGCGGCGCGGAAGCGGGCGTCGTGTCCTACGCGCTGGCCATGATGGAGATGGCCGCCGCGGACGCCTCCGTGTCCGTGGCCATGGCCGTCACCAACATGTGCGGGGAGCTCATCCACGCGGCCGGCAACGACGCGCAGCGGGAGAAGTACGTCACGCGCATCACCTCCGGTGAGGCCATCGTCGGCGCGTTCGCCCTGAGCGAGCCGCACGCGGGCTCCGACCCCGGCGCCATGCGCACCACCGCCACGAAGCGCGGCGACGTGTACGTGCTCAACGGCAGCAAGCAGTGGATCACCTCCGGTGCCTACGCGGGCGTCATCGTCGTCTGGGCCCGCACGGGCCAGTCGGGCAACAAGGGCCTGTCCTGCTTCATCGTGGAGGGCGGCGCCAAGGGCCTCCACGTGGGCAAGCACGAGGACAAGATGGGCCTGCGCGCGTCCAACACCGTGGGGCTCACCTTCGAGGACTGTGAAGTGCCGGCGGCCAACCTCCTGGGCAAGGAGGGGGACGGGTTCCGCCTGGCCATGATGGCGCTGGACGGCGGGCGCATCGGCATCGCGGCGCAGGCGTGCGGCACGGGCCGCGCGGCGCTGGAGGCGACCGTGTCCTACACCAAGGACCGCAAGGCCTTTGGCCAGGCCGTGGCGGACCTCCAGGCCCCGCGCTTCATGATGGCGGACATGCGCACCCAGCTGGACGCGGCGGAGCTGCTCACCCTGCGCGCCGCCGCCCTCAAGGAGGCCGGCCAGCCGTTCACCCGCGAGGCCTCCATGGCGAAGCTGTTCGCCAGCGAGATGAGCAACAAGGTCGCGGACAAGGCCGTGCAGCTGCACGGTGGTTACGGTTACATCGACGAGTTCCCCGTCGAGCGTTACTTCCGCGACGCCCGCGTGCAGACCATCTACGAGGGCACCAGCGAGGTGCAGCGCATGGTCATCGCCCGCGAGACGTTCCGTCGGGAAGGGTAGGGGTAGGTGCGCTCCGTCCGTCCCACCCGGGGCGGGCGGGCAAGGGGCCCCGGCAGGCGCCAGAGGTGCGGCGCCGCCCGGGTGTTCATAGAACACGGATCACCATTCGGGTGCGGCGCCCCTCTTGACTCCCGGAAACCCAGGTGTCTAGGGTGCGCGGCTTCCAACCAGCCTTGCGTCCCTGTTCGAGGGACAATCGCGGTTTCCCGTCGCTCCCCGCAGGCGGCCGCGCACCCATCTCAACAGGGGGCAGTCGTACCGTTCCAAGGACTTCCACTTCATGCAGCAGAACGTGAACCAGCAGATCGACGGCGGTGACGAAGACTTCGCGGCGATGTTCGAGGCCTCGCTCAAGGAGCGTGGCGGCGACGGAATCCTGAAGGAAGGCGAGATCGTCAAGGGCACGGTCGTGCAGGTGACGAAGGATTTCGCGATCGTGGACATCGGCTACAAGTCCGAGGGTCAGGTCCCGATCTCCGAGTTCACCAATCCCCGCGGGGAAGTCACGGTCAAGGCCGGCGACCCCGTCGAGGTCCTCCTGGAGAGCCGCGAGAACGACACCGGCATGGTCGTCCTCTCCAAGGAGAAGGCCGACAAGATGCGCATCTGGGACGAGATCTCCGCCGCGTGCGAGCGTGATGAGATCGTCAAGGGCACCATCGTCGGACGCGTGAAGGGCGGCCTCTCCGTCGACATCGGCGTGAAGGCGTTCCTCCCCGGCTCCCAGGTCGACATCCGCCCTGTGCGCAACCTTGACCAGTACATCTCGAAGGAATTCGAGTTCAAGGTCATCAAGTTCAACAAGAAGCGCGGCAACATCGTCCTCTCTCGCCGCGTGCTGCTGGAGAAGCAGCGCGAGGAGATGAAGAAGGAGACCCTCAAGAACCTCAAGGAGGGTGCGGTCCTCAAGGGCGTGGTCAAGAACCTCACGGACTACGGCGCCTTCATCGACCTGGGCGGCATCGACGGCCTGCTCCACATCACCGACATGTCCTGGGGCCGCATCGGTCACCCCAGCGAGATGTTCAACGTCGGTGACGAAGTGCGCGTCGTCGTCCTCAAGTTCGACCCCGCGCAGGAGCGCGTCAGCCTGGGCCTCAAGCAGATCCAGGAGGACCCGTGGCACCGCGCCGACGAGAAGTACCCCGTCGGCACCCGCGTCGCCGGCAAGGTCGTGTCCATCACGGACTACGGCGCGTTCATCGAGATCGAGCAGGGCGTGGAGGGCCTGGTGCACGTGTCCGAGATGTCCTGGACCAAGCGCCTCAAGCACCCGTCCAAGATCCTGGAGGTCGGCCAGACGGTGGAGGCCGTCGTCCTCGACATCGATCCGAAGGCCAAGCGCATCGCGCTGGGCATGAAGCAGATCGAGCAGAACCCCTGGACGCTGCTCGAGGACAAGTACCCGATCGGCTCCGTCATCAAGGGCCAGATCCGCAACGTCACCGACTTCGGCGTGTTCGTCGGCGTCGAGGAGGGCGTGGACGGCCTGGTGCACGTGTCCGACATCTCCTGGACCCAGCGCATCAAGCACCCGGGCGAGATGTTCAAGAAGGGCGACGAGGTCGAGGCGGTGGTCCTCAACATCGACGTCGAGAACGAGCGCTTCAGCCTGGGCATCAAGCAGCTCCAGCCGGACCCCTGGGAGACCCTCTCCGAGCGCCTGCCCGTGGGCAGCCGCGTGAAGGGCAAGGTCACCAAGGTCACCGACTTCGGCGCGTTCGTGGAGATCGAGCCGGGCATCGAGGGCCTCGTCCACGTCTCCGAGCTGAAGGAAGAGCGCGTGGAGAACCCCCGCGACGTGGTGAGCGAGGGCCAGGATGTCGAGGTGAAGCTCATCGACATCAACACCCCGGACCGCAAGGTCGCCCTGTCCATCAAGGCGCTCATCGGCGAGGGCGAGGACTACCGCGAGTACCTGCGCAAGCAGGCCGAAGGGTCCAAGGCCCGCCTGGGCGACGTGATGGCCTCCAAGCTGAAGAAGTAATCAGCCCAACGTCATGACGTGAATAGCGGCCGGGTTCCCAAGCGGGAGCCCGGCCGTTTCCATTTGATTCGCCCGAAACCGCCCGTGATAAGTCGCATCCCAACCTTCCCGGCAGCTTTCAGTTCCCTCTCAAGGAGACAGTTCCATGGCTCGTGAAGTCGTCATCGTGGGCGCGGCCCGTACCCCCATCGGCTCCTTCCAGGGAGCGCTGTCCAAGCTCACCGCCCCGCAGCTGGGCGCCATCGCCATCAAGGCGGCGCTGGAGCGCGCGGGCGTGAAGCCGGAGGCCGTGCAGGAGGTCATCATGGGCAACGTCCTCCAGGCGGGCGTGGGCCAGGCGCCTGCCCGTCAGGCGGCCATCTTCGCGGGCATCCCGGAGTCCGTGCCCGCCGTCACCCTCAACAAGGTCTGTGGCTCCGGCCTGAAGACGGTCATCGCCGCGGCGCAGGCCATCGCCCTGGGTGACGCGGACGTCGTCGTCGCGGGCGGCATGGAGTCCATGTCCAACGCGCCCTACCTGAGCCACACCATGCGCGGCGGCTCGCGCATGGGGAACGTGGAGTTCAAGGACGCGATGATCCACGACGGCCTCTGGGACGTGTACGACAACGTCCACATGGGCATCTGCGCGGAGGCCTGTGCCACCTCCCAGGACATCAGCCGCGCGCAGCAGGACGAGTTCGCGCTGGAGTCCACGCGCCGCGCCATCCAGGCCCAGAAGGAAGGCCTGTTCGCCGCGGAGATCGTCCCCGTCCAGATCCCGGGCAAGAAGCCGGATGAGTTCACCACCGTCTCCGAGGACGAGGGCCCCAAGAACGCCAAGCCGGACAAGATCCCGGGCCTCAAGCCGGTGTTCAAGAAGGACGGCACCGTGACGGCCGCCAACGCGTCCTCCATCAACGACGGCGCCGCGGCGCTGGTGCTGATGAGCGAGGAGAAGGCGAAGGCCGAAGGCCGCACCATCCTGGGCCGCATCAAGGGCTACGCGCAGGCCGCCCGCAAGCCGGTGGAGTTCACCATCGCGCCGGCGGACGCCATCAACACGCTGCTCAAGAAGCAGAACATCACCGCCAAGGACGTGGACCTCTGGGAGATCAACGAGGCCTTCTCCGTGGTGTCCATCGCCAACAACCGCATCCTCGGCCTGGAGCCGTCCAAGGTGAACGTGCGCGGCGGCGCGGTGGTGCTCGGCCACCCGATTGGCGCCTCCGGCGCGCGCGTGCTCGTCACGCTGCTCCAGACGATGAAGGACCAGGACAAGAAGCGCGGCGTGGCGTCGCTCTGCATCGGCGGCGGCGAAGGCATCGCGCTGATGGTCGAGCGCTGAGGACCTGACCGCATGAACAAGGTCTACGCGAGCGCGGACGAGGCGGTCGCCGACATCCCGGACAACATCACCCTCATGAGTGGTGGGTTCGGGCTGTGCGGCAACCCCGAGAACCTCATCACGGCCCTGCACAAGAAGAACGTGAAGGGCCTCACCATCATCTCCAACAACTGCGGCACCACGGAGCTGGGGCTGGGCATCCTCCTGCAGAACAAGCAGGTGAAGAAGATGGTCGCCAGCTACGTGGGGGAGAACAAGGAGTTCGAGCGGCAGTTCCTCTCCGGCGAGCTGGAGGTGGAGCTGAATCCGCAGGGCACGCTCGCCGAGCGCATCCGCGCCGGGGGCTGCGGCATCGGCGGGTTCTTCACGCCGACGGGCGCGGGCACCCAGGTGGCGGAGGGCAAGGAGACGCGCATCATCGACGGGCGGCCCCACGTCCTGGAGACGCCGCTGAAGGCCGACTTCGCCATCGTCCACGCCTGGAAGGCGGACACCTGGGGCAACCTGGTGTTCCACAAGACGGCGCGGAACTTCACCCCCATGATGTGCATGGCCGCCAAGGTCACCATCGTGGAGGCGGAGCACATCGTGCAGCCGGGAGAGCTGGACCCGGACCAGGTGCACATCCCGAGCATCTTCGTGCACCGCATCGTGCAGGCGCAGAACCTCCAGAAGTGGATCGAGCGGCGGACCGTCCGCAAGAAGGCGTCCTGAGCCATGCCCCTGACTCGTGAACAGATCGCGCAGCGCATCGCCCAGGAGCTGAAGGACGGCTTCTACGTGAACCTGGGCATCGGCATCCCCACGCTCGTCCCCAACTACATCCCGCACGGGGTGGAGGTGGTGCTCCAGTCGGAGAACGGCCTGCTCGGCATCGGGCCGTATCCGGAGGAGGGGACGGAGGACCCGGACCTCATCAACGCGGGCAAGGAGACGGTGACGTTGGTGAAGGGCTCCGCCTTCTTCGACTCCGCGCTGTCCTTCGGGATGATCCGCGGCGGCCACATCGACCTGGCCGTGCTGGGCGCCATGGAGGTCAGCGAAGAGGGTGACCTGGCCAACTGGATGATCCCCGGCAAGATGGTGAAGGGCATGGGCGGCGCCATGGACCTGGCCGTGGGTGCCAAGCGCATCTACGTGGCCATGGAGCACGCCAACAAGGACGGGCAGCCGAAGATCTTGAAGAAGTGCTCGCTGCCGCTGACGGGCCTCAAGTGCGTGCACCACATCGTCACGGACCACGCGTTCATCGACGTGACGCCGGAGGGCCTGGTGCTGCGGGAGCTGGCGCCCGGACTGACGGTGGAACGGGTGCAGCAGCTCACCGAGCCGAAGCTGAAGATCGCGCCCGACCTGCGCGAGATGAAGTTTCCCGCCTGACGTAGGGTGCTAGGGTGCGCTTCCGTCTCCCCGCCATTCCTGGAGGCGGACGGAAGCCACCTTCCCCGCGGGGAACGGAGCACCTCATGGCCGACACTTCGGAGAAGCCCGTTCCCGCGCCTCGCGCGCACCGCATCGACCATGAGCTGCCCGTGGCGTACCGCACGGTGGCGGGCTTCGTGACGGACTGGGCGGTGAACCTGTCGCGCGGCGGGCTCTACATCAACACGCAGCAGCCGCTGCCGGTGGGCACGGTGGTGCGCCTGCTGGTGTCGCTGCCGGGGGCCAGCTTCCCGGTGGACCTGTCGGGGAAGGTGACCCGCACCAACGCCCAGGGCACGACGGGCGCGGAGGTGCCGGGGATGGCGGTGGAGTTCCTGGACGTTGACGACGAGAAGCGGTCGCGCATCGAAGCGTTCGTGGAGCGCCTGCGGGAAGCCCTGCCGGCGGACGAGCGTGGCAGTGCGACCCGGAAGTAGGGCGGCCCCACCCAGGCGGCCCCCGCGAGTGCGCCTGCGATGACGACGCTGCCCGAAGCCCCCATTGAACTGACGATTGAACGGCTGGGCCAGCTCGGGGAGGGCGTGGCCCAGTGGGAGGGGCGCACCGTCTTCGTGCCCGGCGCGTTCCCCGGCGACACCGTGCGCGTCCACCTGGAGGCCCAGGGCAAGGTGCTGCGCGGCCTCCTGGGCCAGGTGCTGACGGATGGGGCGGCGCGCGTGGCGTCGCGCTGCGTGTACTCCGACGCGTGCGGCGGCTGTGACTGGCTGGAGCTGGCGGTGACGGCGCAGCGGTCGGCGAAGCAGGAGATCGTCCTCTCCACCCTGGAGCATCTGGGGCGCCTGAAGCGCTCGGCCTTCACCGTGCGGCCGCTGATGGTGGCGCCCCGGGACTGGGGCTACCGGCGCCGCGCGGTGCTGCACGGGGCGGGGAAGGGGGCGCTCGGCTACTTCGGCCGGCGCACCCACGAGCGCATCCCGGTGGACGTCTGCCCCGCGCTCACGCCGGTGCTCTCCGCGCTGCCCGGGAAGCTGGCCCCGCTGCTCAAGCCGCTGGCGAAGGACACCCAGGAGGTGCTGCTGCTCGCCGAGGGCGACAAGGCCGCGTTCGCGGTGAACCTGAGCGGCCCGGTGACGGCGCGGCACCTGGAGGCGGCGGAGGGCGCGGTGCGCGCGCTGCGGCTGGAGGGGGCGGTGCTGGTGCCGAAGGAGGGCTCGGCGCGGCTGATTGGCCGGCCGGTGCTGCGCTCGCTGTCCCCGCTGCGCCCGGAGGTGCCGGTGTACCTGCGGCCGGATGCGTTCGCCCAGGCGCACGCGGAGGCCAACGTGGGGCTCGTCACCGCGGCCCTGTACGAGCTGGGCGCGAAGGAGCCGGACTCCGTGCTGGAGCTGTACTCCGGCAACGGCAACTTCACGTTCCCGCTGGCCGGGACGGCCGGGTCGGTGCTGGGCGTGGAGTCGTCCCCGGTGGGCGTGGAGTTGGCGCAGCGGAGTGCTCGCGAGGGTGGGGTGGCCAACGTGCGCTTCGTCCAGGGCGACGCTCGCAAGGTGTGCGACGGGCTGGTGGCGGAGGGCCGCTCGTTCGACCTGTGCCTCGCGGATCCGCCTCGCGCCGGTGCGCCGGGCCTGGCGAAGTGGATGCGCGCGCTGAACGTGCGCCGGGTCGTGTACGTGGCATGCGACCCGGCCTCGCTGGCGCGCGACGCGGCGGGGTTGGTGGAGGCCGGTTACAAGCCCGTGGCGCTCCAGGTGGTGGACATGTTCCCGCAGACGCACCACGTGGAAGCGGTGATGTCCTTCGAACGGGAGGCCTGACGCCATGGACGCCCGCATCGTCGAGTTCGCCGAAGTGCTCCGCCAGAACGGCGTCCGCGTCAGCACGTCCGAGGTGCAGGACGCCCTGCGCGCCACGGCGGAAGTGGGCGTCCAGGACCGGGCGCTGTTCCGCTCCGTGCTGCGCACCACGCTGGTGAAGCGCGAGCTGGACGTGGAGACCTTCCGCCGCGCGTTCGACTTCTTCTTCTCCGGCGCGGCCCGCACGTTCGAGGCCATCGACGCGTCGCTGGCGAAGCAGCTGGAGGAAGAGGGCTATCTGGAGGGCGACCTCCTGAAGATGGTCATCTACCAGATGAACCTGCTGGCCCCGGAGATGTCGCCGCTGGCGCAGGCCATCCTCGCGGGCGACCGCGCGCGGCTGGCGCAGATCTTCCGGCAGGCGTCGCTCCAGCTGGACCTGGGACAGCTGGAGAGCCCGCTGCAGACGGGGTTCTTCACGCGGCGGATGCTCGCGGGCGCGGGCATGGAGCGGGCGCGGTCCGACCTCAAGGCGCTGGAGGACGAGCTGAAGGCGCGCGGGCTCCATGCGGAGGGCGTGGAGATCGTCTCACGCCACGTGGCCGCGGCGATGCGCAAGATTGAAGACGCCGCTCGCGCGGAGGTGAAGCGCCAGTCCGAGGCGCGCATCCGCCGCCGCACGGACACCGTCACGGAGAAGCCGCTGCACCTGCTCACGCAGGCGGAGGTGGACCAGATGGAGGCCGCCGTCCGCACGCTGGCGGAGAAGCTCAAGAGCCGGATGATCCGCAAGCAGCGCTCGCACCGGCGCGGGTCGCTGCACGCCCAGCGCACGCTGCGCCGGAACATGCCGTGGGACGGCATCCCCATGGTGCCGGTGTTCCGCACCCGCCGGCCGGAGCGCCCGGAGCTGGTGGTGCTCTGCGACGTGTCCGACTCCGTTCGCAACGCGTCCCGGATGATGCTGCTCTTCATGCACACGCTGCAGTCGCTGTTCGTGCGCGTGCGCTCGTTCGTCTTCGTGTCCGACGTGGGCGAGGTGACGCAGTTCTTCAAGGACCTGGACGTGAGCGAGGCCATCGACGCGGCGACCGCCGGGCGCACCGTGTCCATGAGCGCGAACTCCAACTATGGCCGTGCGCTGGCGGACTTCACGCGCGACCACCTGGGCAGCATCACGCGCCGCACCACCGTGATGATCATTGGCGACGGCCGCAACAACTACAACGCGAGCAACGCCTGGGCCCTGAAGGACCTGAAGCGCAAGGCCAAGCGCGTGCTGTGGATCTGCCCCGAGGACCGGGGCAACTGGGGCATCGGCGACAGCGAGATGCTCACCTACGAGAAGCACTGCACCCAGGCCGTGGTCGTCAACTCCGTGTCGGACCTGGCCCGCATCGCGGAACAGCTCGTCCCCGTCTGAAAACCCACTCGTTCCAGAGGAGCCCCATGGCCCCGTCCTTCTTCGACGACTACCAGGACGTCCCCAACGTGGAGACCGGTCCGGACTTCGACGCCGCCGACGACCGCACGCTGCGCATGGCGTCCCGCCCGGTGGACAAGGCGCTGCTCGACGCGCTGGTCCGCTACCAGGAGACCTTCCTGGCGCACGTGGAGGCGGAGGCCAGCCCGGAGGCCATGGCCCGCGCGGCGACGGCGGCGCTGGAGGCCAGCGGCCTGGATGTGAAGGCGGCGGAGTGGGGGAGCGCCGTGCTGCGGGCCTTCGGCGGGCGCCGGTGGACGCTGCAGCGGCTGCGCTCGAAGCTGACGGAGCTGGAGCCCCGCTCCGGGCCGGAGGTGGACGAGGTGAAGAAGCGCGTCCGGGACGAGCTGGTGAAGCAGGAGCGGGAGACGGACGCCCTGGGCCGGCGGTACGGCGCGGAGACGGTGGCCCTGCTCCGGGAGCGCGAGCCGGAGCTCCTGGCCCTGCACACCCGGCTCACGAAGGTGCTCAGCCGGGGATGACCCGGAGTGCCCGCCCGGTTGCATTCCGCGTCCGGGCGCCGCATAACGGCCCGTTTTCCTTCAAGGCCCACCCATGAAGCGCTACTTCATCCACACCTTCGGCTGCCAGATGAACGTCAACGACTCGCTGCGGATGAGCGAGACGTTGTCGAAGATGTCCTACGTCCCCACGCCGGAGCCGGACAACGCGGACCTCATCATCCTCAACACCTGCTCCATCCGGGAGAAGGCCGAGGACAAGATGCTCTCCGCGCTGGGACGCTACCGCGCCGTGAAGGCCAGCCGGGGCGCCATCCTGGGCGTAGGCGGCTGCGTGGCCCAGCAGGAGAAGGACAAGCTGCTGAAGAAGGTGCCCTACCTGGACTTCGTCTTCGGCCCGGACAACATCGCGAAGCTGCCGGAAGTCATCGCCCGCGTGCAGGACGCCCGCGAGCGCGTGGTGGAGACGGCCTTCGTGGACTCCGAGGAGTACGTCTTCCCCCGCGCCGACGCGGAGACGTCCCGCGGCAAGGTGACCGAGTTCGTCACCGTGATGAAGGGCTGCGACAACGTCTGCTCGTTCTGCATCGTCCCGCACACCCGTGGCCGCGAGGTGAGCCGCAACTTCCCGGACGTGCTCACCGAGGTCGCGGACCTGGCGGGCGTGGGCCTGCGCGAAGTCACCCTCATCGGGCAGAACGTCAACTCGTACCAGGGCGGCATCAGCTTCGCGCAGCTGCTGCTGCGCACCGCGGAGGTGCCGGGCATCGAGCGCGTGCGCTTCACGACGAGCCACCCGCATGACCTGTCGGATGAGCTCATCGAAGCCTTCCGCGTGCAGCCGAAGATCGCCCCGCACTTCCATCTTCCCGTGCAGTGCGGCAGCGACCGCATCCTGAAGATGATGCGCCGCGACTACACCGTCGAGCAGTACATGGAGCGGCTGGAGAAGCTGCGCGCGGCGCGGCCGGGCATCGCCATCACCACGGACATCATCGTGGGCTTCCCCGGAGAGACCGAGGAAGAGTTCGAGATGACGATGCAGCTCACGGAGCGGGTGAGGTACGACAACCAGTTCTCCTTCGTGTACAGCCCGCGCCCCAAGACGGGCGCCGCGTTGCGCGAGAAGGACTGGGGCCCCATCCCGCACGAGGTGAAGGTGGCCCGGCTGGAGCGGCTGCAGAAGCTGCAGCGGCGCATCAGCGGCGAGTACACCCAGGCGCAGGTGGGCCTGGACGTGGAGGTGCTGGTCGAGGGCCGCTCGCGCTACGACGCCACCAAGCGCTTCGGCCGCACGCCGGAGAACCGCACCGTGAACTTCGAGGGCGACGCTCCGGCGGGCTCCATCGTGACGGTGCATGTGGAGCGCGCCACGCCCAACCAGCTCGCGGGCAAGCAGGTGGCGATGCTCCAGGCCCCCACCGTGACGCCGCCGCCGGTGGAGCTGCCCGTGCCGCTGCATGTGCCGGCGGAGGCCTGACGCTTCCGCCGCTGTCCCGACGTCGGAGGTACTCCCATGCCGTTGAAGCCGTTTCGCGGGGTGTCCCCCCGCGTCCACCCGAGCTGCTTCATCGAGGACTCCGCCCAGGTGGTGGGCGACGTGGAGCTGGGCGAGGACTCGTCCATCTGGTTCAACTCCGTGCTGCGCGGGGACGTGAACTCCATCCGCATCGGCAAGCGCACCAACATCCAGGACCTCACCATGGTGCACGTCACCAGCCAGGGTGACTCCACGACGGTGGGCGACGACTGCACGGTGGGCCACCGGGTCATCCTCCACGGGTGCGTCGTGGGCCACCGGGTGCTGGTGGGCATGGGCGCCATCCTGATGGACGGCGTGGAGGTGGGGGACGACTGCATCATCGGCGCGGGCACGCTCCTGACGCCCGGGACGAAGATTCCCCCGGGGTCGCTGGTGGTGGGCTCGCCCGGCAAGGTGAAGCGCCCCCTCCACGACGGCGAGCGCGAGTTCCTGGTGCAGTCCGCCCTCCACTACGTGCACACCGCCGCCGAACACCGCGCCAGCCGCTGACGCAGCCGCGTTGTGCGTGTTAGGAACACCCCATGGCTCTCGTGCCCGAGACGACCCTGAAGGCCTGCCCGCTCTTCAAGGGCTTCACCGACACCGGCATCTCCATCTTCGCGGCGGCGGCCGTGTCGCGCGCCTTCCCCAAGGGGACGACGCTGTTCACCGAGGGCAGGCCGGGGGACTCGCTCCTCATCGTGGGCGAGGGCACCGTGCGGCTGAGCGCCCGGAGCCCGTCCGGTGAGGACGTGCCCCTGGGCGAAGTGACTGTCGGCGAGCCCCTGGGGGAGCTGGCGCTGGTGCAGAAGGGTGAGCGGCTGTGCTCCGCCACCGCGCAGACGGACGTGCTGGCGCTGGAGATCCGCGCGGCGGACTTCCAGAAGCTGCTCGCCGCGAAGCCGCAGGCCTGCATCAAGCTCTTGATGGGCATCGTCAGCCACTTCGGCGCGAAGGCGCGGGACAACCGGGACATGCTGCGCACGCTGGTGGCGCGAGCGCCGGGAAGCTGACCCCGCTGTCGGGCAGGTGGCTCCGGGCTCCTGCCGGGAGGCCGGACGCACGCGAGCCCCTGCCACCCGCCCCGCAGGTGGTTACTGTGCTTGCCTGGAGTCCCTCCGGGCTTCCGGGATGTCGCACACCGTGGGCGCGGGTAGACAGAAGGCCGAGGGCTTTCGTGGTGGGGCCGGGGCGCTTGAGGTGGGAAGCTGGGCGGCCGGAGTTTTCAACTGTCGCACCCGGTTGATGGCTGGGTGATGGACGGGCTGGCCCGGGTGGTTGCCGAGCGGCCCTTCGGAAGTGATTGGACGGAACGACGCGTGGAAGAACTGCTCACCAACCTGCTCGGTAACTCCCAGGGCCTCTTCGCCTACCTGACCGTGTTCGCCATCCTGGTGGCGTGCGGCCTGGGCGTGCCGCTGCCGGAGGACATCTCGCTCATCCTGGGTGGGTTCCTGGCGCACAAGGGCGCGGCCCACCTGCCGGTGATGATGGCGGTGGGGTTCTTCGGCATCCTGGTGGGTGACAGCCTCATCTACCTGGCGGGGCGCCGGCTGGGCACGCGGCTGGGGCGCGACCCGGGGGCGAAGGGTGGGGGGTTCTTCAACAAGATCGTCACGCCGGAGAAGCGGGCGAAGGTGGAGTCGCTCTTCATCACGCACGGCCAGAAGATCGTGATGATCGCCCGCTTCATGCCGGGCGTGCGCGCGGTGACGTACTTCACCGCGGGCTCCGTCCACATGCCCTACTGGCGCTTCATCCTGTGGGACGGGCTGGCGGCGCTCCTGTCCGCGCCGGTGTTCGTGTGGCTCGGGTTCCACTTCGGTGGCGAGCTGGACATGGTCATCCGCAAGCTGAAGGACGGCCAGGTGGTGGTGATGGGCTCGCTGGCGGTGCTGGCGGTGGGCTACTTCGTGTACCGCCGCCGCAAGAACGCGAAGCTCGCGGCCGAGGCCGCCGCCAAGGCGCAGGCGATGCAGGTGGCGCTGCCGCCCGTGCCGGAGACGCTGGAGAACAGCGTGTCCCAGGCGCGCGCGCCCAGCCCCAGCGCCTTCTTCGACGTGCCCGCCGACAAGGCGCCCGCGTCCGAGCCGGACCTGAACGCGCACAAGTAGCCGCCGCGCGCCAGTGACGCGGTTCACGGACCCCGCCCCCTCGAAGGAGGGAGCGGGGTTCTTCGTTGCGGGGTGGGCACTTCCGCGGACTGGCGCCTTCCGGTCACGAAGGCGCCAGCACCGCGGCGCTCACCTCACTCCTGGCCCGAGCCGCGGAGGGCCTTCGCCAGCAGCTCCGCCACGGCCTGCACTCCCGGCTCGCGCAGCAGCGTGTAGTGGGTGCCCGGCAGGCGGTGCGACTCCAGCCGGTCTCCCACGAGCGCCGTCCAGCCACCGTCACCCGCGCCCGTGTCGTCGGCGAGCTCCTCCGCCTGGACGCGCAGCACGCGCTGCTCCATGGCGGGCGGGTGGTAGCGCCGGGCCGCTTCGAGGTTGGCCTCGAAGACCTGGAACAACCCCGTGGCGCTGGCGGCGTCCACGCCGGGCGGCAGGGCGCCGGCCTGGGCCGCGGCCTCCAGCACCTTCGCGAGCGCCGCTTCGGGCTCCAGGGTCGCCAGCTCCGCCGTGTCCACGGCCAGGTCCGCCAGGGACACGCCCATCAGGTCCTGCGCGAACAGGCCCACCGCCAGCGTGCGGTCCAGGTTCGGCTCCGAGTCCGGCACCGTCTCCGGCACGTACGAGTCGATGAGCGCCACCAGCTCCACCGCTTCACCCGCTTCGCGCAGCTGGTACGCCATCTCGTAGGCGATGACGCCGCCCAGGGACCAGCCGCCCAGGTGGTACGGCCCCCGCGATTGGACCTCTCGCAGCGCGCGCACGTAGCTGGCGGCCAGGGCCTCCACGGTGTCCAGCGGTTCGCTCGCGCCGTCCAGGCCCCGGGCCTGGAGGCCGTAGAAGGGTTGATCCGGTCCCAGCCTCCTGGCGAGCTCCGCGTAGGCCAGCACGTTGCCGCCCACCGGGTGCACGCAGAAGAACGGCGGCGCGGTGCCCGGACCGTCCTTCGTGAAGGGCACCAGCGGCGTGAAGGGCCTCGGCTCCGCCGCCGCGCTCTCGCCCAGCAGCACCGCGAACCGCTCCACGCTGGGGGCCTGGAAGAGGGCCGACAGCGGGAGCTTGTAGCCCGTCTCCCGGTGCACCGCCGACATCAGGCGCACCGCGAGGAGCGAGTGGCCGCCCAGCTCGAAGAAGCTGGTGCGCACGTCCACCGCGGCCACGCCCAGGGCCTCCGCCCAGAGGCGCGCGAGCATCGCTTCCCGCTCGTCCCGGGGGCCCACGCGCGCTTCGGGGTTCGCGGCCTCGTCCACCGGCGCCGGGAGCGCCGCGCGGTCCACCTTGCCGTTGGGCGTCAGCGGGAGCACCGGCAGCGCGACGTAGGCGGCCGGCACCATGTAGTCCGGCAGCGAGCGCTGGAGGTGGCCTCGGAGCGGAGCGGTGTCCACCTCCGGCGCCACGTACGCCACCAGGCGCTGCACGCCCGGCACGTCCTCGCGCACCCGCACCATCGCGTCCCGGATGCCCGGGTGCGTGCGCAGCGCGGCTTCAATCTCACCGGGCTCGATGCGGTAGCCGCGCAGCTTCACCTGGAAGTCCAGGCGGCCCATGAAGTCGAGCGTGCCGTCCTGCTTCCAGCGGACCCGGTCGCCCGTGCGGTACATGCGGGCCCCGGGCTCCGTGCTGAACGGGTGGGGGATGAAGCGCTCCGCCGTGAGGTCCGCCCGGTTGCGGTAGCCGCGCGCCAGGCCTTCGCCCGCGATGAACAGCTCGCCGGGGACGCCCACGGACACGGGGCTCAGGTTCGCGTCCAGGACGTACACGCCCACGTTGAGCATGGGCCGGCCGATGACGGGCGTGAGCTGCATGGTGCCCTGGATGCGCTCCGTGGTGCACGCCACGGTGCCCTCGGTGGGGCCGTAGGCGTTGTAGGCGCGCGTGCGGCCCGTCGCCGCGAGCAGGCGCCACGTCACCTCGTCCATCGCCTCACCGCCGATGAGGCAGATGGACGGCACGTGGGGCTGCTCCAGGAAGCCCCCGTCCAGCAGCAGCTTGAACAGGGACGGCGTGCAGTCCAGCACGTCGATGCGCCGCTGCTCCAGCCAGGTGAGCATCGCCTCCGGATCCTGCCGCACCGCCTCCGGGACGATGCACAGGCAGTGGCCGTCCGCCATCAGCACCAGCTGGGCCACGGACGCGTCGAAGTAGAGCGGCGCGTTGAAGCTCACGCGCATCGCCGGGGGCACCTGCGTGTAGCAGGCGTCCTTCAGCGAGCGCTGGAAGTGCGCCAGCGAGCGGTGCTGGATCATCACGCCCTTGGGCGTGCCCGTGGAGCCCGACGTGTAGATGACGTACGCCAGGTGCTCCGGCCGTACGCCCGAGCGCGGGTTGCTGGGCGAGGACGACTCGATGCGCCGCGCCTCCGCGTCCAGCCGCACCACGTGCCGCACCGCCGGCTGCCACGTCTCCACCTGCGCCTGGGTGGTCAGCAGCACGGGCGCGCCGCTGTTCTCCAGGATGAAGGCCCTGCGCGCTTCAGGGGCCGTGGGGTCCAGCGGCACGTACGCGCCGCCCGCCTTGAGGATGCCCAGGATGGCGACGATGACCTCCGGCGAGCGCTCCAGGCAGAACGCCACCGGCACGTCCGGGCCCACCCCCAACGAACGCAGGTAGTGCGCCAGTTGGTTCGCGCGCACGTTGAGCTGGTGGAACGACACGGACGTGTCGCCCATCACCACGGCCGGGGCCTTGGGCGTGCGCGTCACCTGCTGCTCGAAGCGCGTGTGGAAGGGCAGGCCGCTCTCGAAGTCAGCGGTCTCTCCGCTCCACTCCTCCAGCACCCACTGGCGCTCCTCCGCCGTCAGCAGGGGCAGGGCGTCCACCGCGGCGTCCGGCTTCGCGACGGCGCCCTCCAGCAGCTGGATGAGGTGCTCCGTCAGCCGGCGCGCGGTGGCGGGCTCGAAGAGGTCCGTGGCGTAGGAGAGGGCGCCCTCGAAGCCGCGCTCCGTGCGGCCGAGCGTCAGGTCCAGGTCGAACTTCGTCGTGGGCAGGTCCACCTCCACCGGGCGCAGCGTCAGCTCCGGCAGGCGCACCTCCGAGTCCGGCACGTTCTGGAGCGCGAAGAGGGCCTGGATGAGCGGCGTGCGCGACAGGTCGCGCGTGGGCTGCACGGCCTCCACCAGCCGCTCGAAGGGGATGTCCTGGTGCTCGTACGCGCCCAGCGTGGTGGTGCGCACCTGCGCGAGCAGCTTGCGGAACGACGGGCGGCCGTCGAACCGCGCGCGCAGCACCAGCGTGTTGACGAAGAAGCCGATGAGGCCCTCCGTCTCCGTATGGCGCCGGCCCGCGATGGACGTGCCCACCAGCAGGTCCTCCTGACCGGAGTACCGGTGCAGCAACGTCTGGAAGGCCGCGAGCAGCACCATGAAGGGCGTGGCTCCCTCACGCTGCGCCAGCGCCTCCACCCCTTCGCTCAACGCCTGCGACAGGCGCACCGGGAAGGTGGCGCCCCTCGCTGAGCGCTGCGGCGGACGCGGCTTGTCCGTGGGCAGCGCCAGCGCCTGCGGGGCTCCGGCCAGCTGCTGCGTCCACCAGGCGAGCTGCGCGTCCAGCACCTCACCCTGGAGCCAGCCGCGCTGCCAGACGGCGAAGTCCGGGTACTGCACCGGCAGCGGGGCCAGCGGCGAGGGCTGTCCCTGCCGGAAGGCCTCGTAGAGCGCGGTGACTTCGCGCACCAGGATGCTCATGGACCAGCCGTCGCCGATGGCGTGATGCAGGCACAGGAGCAGCACGTGCTCCTGTTCGCCCAGCTTCAGGAGCGTGAGGCGCGCCAGCGGACCCACGGCGAGGTCGAAGGGCGTCAGCGCGTCCTCGCTCGCGAGCCGAAGGACCTCCTCCTCGCGCGCGTCGTCGGGGAGCTCCGTCAGGTCCACCACCGACAGGACTCCGGTGGGGGCGGGGTGCACGTGCTGACGGGGTTCGCCGTCGTGGGACTCGAACGTGGTGCGCAGCGCTTCGTGGCGCTGCACCAGGGCGTCGAAGGCCTGCTGGAGCGCGGGCACGTCCACCGCGCCGGAGAGGCGCAGCGCGGTGGGCATGTTGTAGAGCGCGCTGCCCGGGTCGAGCTGATCGATGAACCACAGGCGCTGCTGCGCGAACGACAGCGGGTGCGGCCCGGCGGTTGCCGCGGGCCGCAGCGGCGGCAGGGCGCTGGC
>NZ_JBKGHJ010000689.1:0-3431 GCF_046520365.1 Corallococcus sp. 4LFB | reverse complement strand
GCCCGGCTCCAGCTGGTCGATGAACCACAGCCGCTGCTGCGCGAACGACAGCGGCAGCGACGCGGGACGCGCCCCGGCGCTCAGCATCGGCACGCCGGAGCGTCCCAGCTGGGACAGCCGCAGCGCCAGCGCCTCCACCGTGGGCGACTCGAACAGCAGGCGCAACGGCATCTCCACGCCCAGCGCCGTGCGGATGCGCGACACCACCTGCGTCGCCAGCAGCGAGTGGCCTCCCAGCGCGAAGAAGTGGTCCTTCACGCCCACGCGCTCCAGGCGCAGCACCTCCGCCCAGACGGCCGCGACCTTCGCCTCCGCCACGGTGCGCGGGGCTACGTAGGCGTCGCCCATGAGGGCGGCCTCCAGCTCCGGCAGCGCCTTGCGGTCCACCTTGCCGTTCGCGTTGAGCGGCAGGGCGTCCAGCACCCTCAGCGCCGAGGGGACCATGTACTCCGGCAGCCGCTGACGCAGGCCCGCGCGCAGCGTGTCCACGTCCAGCGCGTGGCCGTCCTTCGCCACGACGTAGCCCACCAGCCGCTTGTCCGCGCCGTCGCCCCGCACCAGCACCACGGCCTCGCTCACGCCCGGCTGCCGCGCCAGCGCGGCTTCGACCTCGCCCAGCTCGATGCGGAAGCCGCGCACCTTCACCTGGGCGTCGGTGCGGCCGACGAAGTCCAGCTGGCCGTCCGCGCGCCAGCGCACCACGTCGCCCGTGCGGTAGAGCCGGGCGCCCTCGACCCCCGAGAAGGCGTCCGGCACGAAGCGCTCGGCGGTCAGGCCCGGACGTCCCGCGTACCCACGCGCGACACCCACGCCACCGAGGTGCAGCTCACCGCGCACGCCCACCGGCACCGGCTGCCCATGCGGGTCGAGCACGTAGACGCGCACGTTCGCCAACGGTTTGCCGATGGAGGGCACGCTTCCATCCGCGACCGCCTGTCCGAACGTGGCGATGACGGTGGCTTCCGTGGGGCCGTACGTGTTGAGCAGACGCCGCCCCGGAGCCCAGCGCGCGACGACCTCCGCGGGCAGGGCCTCTCCGCCGGAGATGACGGTGCGCACCTCCGGCAGTCCCTCGGAGGACGTCGCCGCGAGCGCAGCGGGCGTGAGGCTGACGACGGAGAGCTGTTGCTCCCGCAGCAGCACCGGCAGGGGCTCGCCCGGCATCAACTTCTCCAGCGGCGCGAGCACCAGCGTGGCGCCGTTGCAGAGCGTGGTGAAGACCTCCTCCACCGACAGGTCGAAGCTGAGGCTCGCGAACTGCAACACGCGACTGCCGGGCCCGATGCCGTACGCCACTGCCTCATGCGTGACGAGGTTGGCGACGCTGCGGTGCTCCACCGCCGTGCCCTTTGGCGTGCCCGTGCTGCCCGACGTGTAGAGCAGGTACGCCATGTTCGCGGGCGTCACGCCCGTCCTGGGCGCGTCCGTCGGCTCCTCCGCGAGAGCGTCGTGCTCGGTGTCCAGGCAGAGCGCACGCTCACGCAGCCCCTCCGGGAAGCGGTCCACCAGCCCCTGCCAGGTGACGAGCACCTGGGCGGCGCTGTCCTCCAGCATGAAGGACAGGCGCTCGCGGGGAAGCAGCGGATCCACGGGCACCCAGGCGCCACCGGCCTTCAGGATGCCGAGGAGGCCCACGACGATGTCGAGTGAGCGCTCGACGCTGAGCGCGACGCGAACTTCCGGGCCCACGCCACGACGGCGCAGGGCATGGGCGAGCTGATTGGCGCGCGCCTCCAGCCGCGCATACGTCAACTGCGTCCCCTCGAAGACCGCGGCCACTGCCTCCGGCGCGCGACGGACCTGGGCCTCGAAGAGCGAATGGATGCACGCCTCGGGGAACGGCGCGCGCGTGGCGTTCCAGTCCACCAGCATTTCGCGGCGCTCGGCGGCGGTCAGCAGGGGCAGGCGGGACACGCGCGTGTCCGGACGCTCCACCGCGCCTTCGAGGAGCGTGAGCCAGTGCGTGACCATCCGCTGGACGGTGCCCGCGTCGAACAGCTCCGTGCTGTACTCCAGGGAGCCCGTGAGCCCGCGCGGCCCCTCCATGAGCGTCACGCTCAGGTCGAACTTCGCGATGGGGCTCTCCGCCTCCACCGGCTTGAGGGCCAGGTCCGGCAGCCGCAGCTCGCTCATGGGCACGTTCTGCAGGGCCAGCATCGTCTGGAAGAGCGGCGTGTGGCTGAGGCTGCGCTCCGGCTGCAGCGCCTCCACCAGCTTCTCGAACGGCACCTCCTGGTGCTCGTACGCGTCCAGCACCGTCTCGCGCACCTGGGCGAGCAGCTCGCGGAAGGACAGGCGGCCCTCCACGTTCGCGCGCAGCACCAGCGTGTTGACAAAGAAGCCGATGAGCCCCTCCAGCTCCGCGCGCGTGCGGCCCGCGATGGGCGAGCCCACGTTGATGTCCGTCTGCCCGGAGTAGCGCGCCATCAGCACCTGCCATCCGGCGAGCAGCACCATGTACAGCGACGCGCCCTCACGCTGGGCCAGGGCGCCAAGGCCCTCAGCCAGCCGAGGGGACAGGGTGAAGGCGAGCGCCGCCCCCGCGATGCCCCGTCCGGGAGGACGCGGACGGTCCGTGGGCAGCTCCAGCACCGGCGGCGCACCTGAGAGCTTCTGCTTCCAGTAGTCCACCTGCCGGGCGAGGACGTCGCCCTGGAGCCGGCCGCGCTGCCAGGCGGCGTAGCGCGTGTACTGCACGGGCAGCTCCGGCAGGGGGGACGGCTGCCCCGAGGTGAAGGCCGCGTACAGCGCCCCCACTTCGCGGATCAACACGCTCAGCGACCAGCCGTCCGAAACGATGTGGTGCATGGTCACCACGAGGACGTGCTCGCGCTCCCCGAGCGTGAACAGCCGGGTGCGGATCAACGGCCCGCGGCCCAGGTCGAACGGACGGAGCATCTCCTTCTCCACCTGCCGGTGGGCCTCCGCCTCGCGGTGGGCTGCGTCGACGGCGCGCAAGTCCACCCGGCCCAGCTCCAGCGACAGGATGGGGTGGATGACCTGGATGGCGTGACCGCCGCGCTCCTCGAAGGTGGTCCGCAGGGAGTCATGCCGGCGGACGACCTCATTCAGGGCCCGCTCCAGGGCCGCGACATCCAGCGCGCCCTCCAGCCGCACCGCCACGGGCAGATTGTAGAGCGAGGTCCCGGGCTCCAGCTGGTCGATGAACCACAGCCGCTGCTGGGCGAAGGACAGTGGCGGCTGCGTGCCCACGTGCGCGTCGTTCAGGAGGGAGCCCTGGACGCGGTTCGCTTTCTCCAGCCGTTGGGCCAGGGCCTCAAGGGTGGGAGCATCGAACAGTGTGCGAAGAGGCAGCTCCGCGCCCGTCTCCGCGCGGATCCGCGACACCACCTGCGTCACCAGCAGCGAGTGGCCACCCAGCGCGAAGAAGTCGTCCTTCACGCCTACCCGTGGGACTCGCAGCACTTCCG
>NZ_JBKGHJ010000688.1:0-3452 GCF_046520365.1 Corallococcus sp. 4LFB | reverse complement strand
CGCCCCGGCGCCGAAGCCGCGCGCGTGCCGCTCCGCCACCTCGCGGCCCAGCTCCGGCAGGCCCACGCCCTCCACGCGCGACGACGTGCCGGTGAAGTGCTTCTCGATGAGGCCGCGCTGGAGCCCCACCGCCTCGAAGAGCTGTGAGCCGCGGTACGACTGGAGCGTGGAGATGCCCATCTTGGACATCACCTTGAGCAGGCCCTCCTCCAGGCCGTGGAGGTACTGGGCCTGCGCCTTGTCCGCGTCCGCCTTCAATTCGCCCGCGTCCGCCAGCGCGCGCAAGCTGTCCAGCGCCAGGTACGGGTTCACCGCGGACACGCCGTAGGCGAACAGGCACGCGAAGTGGTGCACCTCGCGCGCCTCCGCCGTCTCCAGGACGATGCCCGTGTACATGCGCGTGCCGTCGCGCACCAGCCGCTGGTGCACCGCGGACACGGCCAGGAGCGCGGGGATGGCCGCGTGCGCGGAGTCCACGCCCCGGTCGCTCAGCACCAGGATGCTCGCGCCCGCGTCCACGGCGTCCACCGCCGCCGTGCACAGCCGCTCCACCGCGACCTCCAGCGCCGTCGCCGCGCCGCCCGCGTGCGGGTACAGCAGGCTCAAGGAGCGCGGCTCGAAGAGGCCGGTGTCGCCGCGCAGGTTCGCCAGCCGCGCCAGCTGCCCGTTGGTGAGGATGGGGCCGGGCAGGGACAGCCGGTGGCACTGCTCCGGCGTCTCCTCGAAGGTGTTGCCCTCCGGGCCCAGCGCGGTGGCCAGCGTCATCACCAGCGCCTCGCGCAGCGGGTCGATGGGCGGGTTGGTGACCTGCGCGAAGAGCTGGTGGAAGTAGTTGAAGAGGGTGGGGGCCTGGTCGCTCAGCACCGCCAGCGGCGTGTCCGTGCCCATGGAGCCCGTGGGCTCCTTGCCCGTCTCCGCCATGGGGACCAGCGTGGTGCGCACGTCCTCGTCCGTGTAGCCGAACGCGCGCTGCAGCCGCCACAGCGCCTCGCCCTTCAGGCGCGCCGGGGCGGGGACGGCGGGCAGGTCCTCGAAGGTGAAGACGTTGCGCTGGAGCCAGCGGCGGTAGGGCCAGCGTGACGTGATTTCACGCTTCACCTCCTCGTCCTCCAGGATGCGCCCCTCCGTCGTGTCCACCAGCAGCATGCGGCCCGGCGTCAGCCGGCCCTTGCGGCGCACCTGCGACGGGGGCACGTCGATGACGCCCGTCTCCGACGCCAGGATGATGCGGTCGTCCTCCGTCACCAGGTAGCGCGCGGGGCGCAGGCCGTTGCGGTCCAGCGTCGCGCCAATGAGCTGCCCATCCGTGAACGCGATGGCGGCGGGCCCGTCCCACGGCTCCAGCAGGGACGCGGAGTACTCGTAGAAGGCGCGGCGCTCGTCGCCCATCTCCTTGTTCCCCTCCCACGCCTCCGGAATCATCATCATCATCGCGTGGGGCAGGGTGCGGCCGCCCAGGTAGAGCAGCTCCACCATGTTGTCGAACTGCGCGGAGTCGCTCTTGCCCGGGACGATGATGGGCCACAGCGGCTCCAGGCTGCCGCCCAGCTTCGCCGTCTGGAGCAGCCCGCGCCGCGCCGTCATCCAGTTGCGGTTGCCACGCAGTGTATTGATTTCACCGTTGTGCGCGATGAAGCGGAACGGCTGCGCCAGCTCCCACGTGGGGAAGGTGTTGGTGGAGAAGCGCGAGTGCACCAGCGCCAGCGCGCTGACGAACTCCGGGTGCCGCAGGTCCGCGTAGAAGCGCGGCAGCTGCCGGGGCAGCAAGAGCCCCTTGTAGATGAGCGTCTCCGACGAACAGCTGGCCACGTGGAAGCGCCCCCGCGGGTCCACGCCGCGCGCCAGCACGCGGTTCTCCACCAGCTTGCGGATGCGGTAGAGCTTGCGCTCGAAGGCGCTGGGCACCACGCGACGGCGCGCGATGAAGAGCTGCCGGATGACCGGCGCCGCCTGCCGCGCGAGCGGCCCCAGCTCCTCCGGCGCCACCGGCACGTCACGCCAGCCGAGCAGCCGCTGCCCCTCCTCCTCCACCACGTCCTCGAACAGCGCCTCGCACGCGCGGCGCGCCTCCGGCTCCGGCGGCAGGAACACCTGCGCGACACCGTACTGGCGGCGCGGCGGCAGCTCGAAGCCCAGCCGCGGCGCCTCATGGTTGAAGAAGCGGTGCGGCAACTGGACCAGGATGCCGGCGCCGTCCCCCGTCTCCGGGTCGCGCCCCGCGGCGGCGCGGTGGCTCAGCCGGTTGAGCAGCTCCAGCGCGTCCTCCACGATGCCCCGCGAACGCTGCCCCCGGATGTGGGCCACGAACCCCACACCGCAGGCGTCGTGCTCGGTCTCCGGCTCGTACAGCCCGTAGCGCGGAGGGAGGGTGAACGGCATCGTCGGGACCCCTTTCCCGCATGACGCGGGAAGCCAAGCTGTGGAGCTTGCAGGCTAACGCGGCGTGTCGCGGCCCGTAAAGACAGGGTGGGACGGGGGGTCGAGTCACCGCGTGGAGTGGTGGCGGGGGAACAGGCCCCACGTGAAACCTCACGCCCGGTGCGCCCCTTGCCGCGTGCAGCGATGGGAGGGCAACAGTCGTCTGCGATGAACGGACGACATTTGCCTCAGTTGGTTGTTTCCACCCGCCGCGCCGCTTCCCATCCTCCGGGGACCTTGGCACTGCTGCAGCGGTTGAAGACGGAGACGCGCCCGCACCACGAGCGCACGGAGGGCGTGGTGCGTCTGATGGACGCGCGGCTGACGCCCGCGGACTACCAGCGCCACCTGGAGGACTTCCACGGCCTCTACGCGCCCCTGGAGGCGCTGCTCGCCGGGCCCCTGTCGGCCCTGGAGCCGGCGCTGGAGCTGGAGCGCGCTGGAAGACGCCGCTGCTGGAGGCGGACCTGCGCGCCATGGGCACGACGCGGCCTCGCTCGCGCGGCTTCCGCGCGCGTCCCCGCTGCCGGCCCTGCCGGGGCTGGCGGAGGCGCTGGGCTGCGCGTACGTGCTGGAGGGCTCCACGTTGGGCGGCCAGCTCATCCTGCGCCACCTGACGCGCCACTTCGGTCCGGACGCGCGCGTGGGGCGCTTCGCCTTCTTCCGGGCCTATGGCGACCGGGTGGGCCCCATGTGGCGCGCCTTCGGTGACGCCGTCACCCGGGCGTCCGAACGGGCGGCCTCCGAGTCCTTCGACGCGGCCGTCGTGCAGGGCGCCCGCGACACCTTCGACACCTTCGCCGCCTGGCTGATGCGAGAGCACGATGTCCCCGTCCGTCTCTGATGCCGACCTCAGCGTCTGTGACCGTGAGCCCATCCACCTGCTGGGCGGCATCCAACCCCGGGGCGTGCTCGTCGCCTTCGGGAAGGACACGGACGCCATCCGCGTCGTGAGCGCCAACGCGGCCGCGCTGCTCGGCGCCGGGCCGGACGCGCTCCTGGGCAGGCCCCTCGCCAGCGTGCTGCCGCACGGG
>NZ_JBKGHJ010000687.1:0-3463 GCF_046520365.1 Corallococcus sp. 4LFB | reverse complement strand
AGCGGCTGTGGTTCCTGGACCAGCTCCAGCCGGGCCTGCCCGTCTACAACATGCCGGTCGCGCTGCGGCTGCACGGCGCGCTGGACCTGACGGCGCTGGAGCGCGCCTTCACGGAGCTGGTGCACCGCCACGAATCCCTGCGCACCACGTTCGCCTCGCACGGAGGCACGCCGGTCCAGGTCATCTCTCCCCGGGCGGCCTTCCCGCTGCCGGTGGAGGACCTACGCGGGCACTCCGGGCCGGAGCAGGAGGCGCTGGCGCGGCGACTGGCCGAGGAGGAGGCACGTCAGCCCTTCGACCTCGCGAAGGGTCCGCTGTTGCGGGCGCGCGTGCTCCGGCTGTCGGAGCAGGAGAACGTGCTGCTGGTGACGATGCACCACATCGTCTCCGACGGCTGGTCGCTCGCCGTGCTCATCCGGGAGTCGGTGGCGCGCTACGCCGCCACGGTCGCGGGCCAGCCGCTGACATTGCCGCCGCTGCCCGTGCAGTACGCGGACTACGCGGTCTGGCAGCGCGAGTGGCTCCAGGGTGACGTGTTGCAGGCGCAGCTCGACTACTGGCGCCACCAGCTTGCGGGAGCGCCGGACGCGCTGGAGCTGCCCACGGACCGGCCGCGCACCCCGGGCTCGCGTCAGCCGGGCGCGAGCTTCCACCTGTCCCTGCCCCGGAAGCTGGCGCAGGACGTGACGGCGCTGTGCCAGCAGGAAGGCGCCACGCTGTTCATGGGGCTGCTCGCGGGCTTCCAGGCCGTGCTCTCCCGCTGGGCGTCCCAGGACGACGTCAGCGTGGGCGCGCCCATCGCGGGCCGCACGCGCGAGGAGACGGAAGGGCTCATCGGCTTCTTCGTCAACACGCTGGTGCTGCGCACGCGGCTGGACGGCAACCCCACCTTCCGCGAGCTGCTGGGCCGGGTGAAGCGCGTCACGCTGGACGCGTATGACCACCAGGACGTGCCGTTCGAGAAGCTGGTGGAGGTGCTCCAGCCCAAGCGGCAGGCGGAGCACACGCCGTTCTTCCAGGTGGCGCTGGTGATGCTCAACACGCCGTCGGCGGAGCTGTCGGTGCCGGGGCTGCGCATCGAGCCGCACGCGGTGGACGCGGGCACCGCCATGTTCGACCTCTCCGTGACGCTCACGGAGAAGCCGGACGCGCTGGAGGGCGCGGTGGAGTACCGCACCGACCTCTACGACCGGAGCACGGTCGAGCGCCTCATCGGGAACCTGCGCGTCCTCCTGGAGGAGGCCTGCCTCCACCCGGAGCGGCGCCTGTCGGACCTGCCGCTGCTCACGGAGGAGGAGCGGCGTCAGGTGCTGGGCGAGTGGGCCCGGTCGCAAGGCAGCGCGCCGCACGACACGTCCGTGCACGCGCTGTTCGAAGCACAGGCGAAGGCCACGCCACACGCGGTGGCCGTGGAGCATGACGGACAGGCCGTCACGTACCGGGAGCTGGATGCCCGCGCCGATGCGCTCGCCCGGAGCCTGAGGGCTCAGGGAGTGCACACCGGAGCCAGGGTGGCAGTGTTCCTGGAGCGCTCGCACGCGCTGCCCGTCGCGGTGCTCGGCGCGTTGAAGGCGGGCACGACCTACGTGCCGCTGGATCCGTCCGCTCCGCTGGAGCGGCTTGCGTTCCAGTTGGAGGACGCAGGCGCCACGGTGCTCCTCACCGAAGCCCGGCTCCGCGACCGGCTCCCGCCGTTCCTGGGCCGCATCGTCGAAGTCGCCTCCACGCTGAAGGCGCCCTCGACGGAAGCGCCGCACTCGGCTTCGGTCGCGAGCCCGGCGCCTGTCATGGGACTCGAGGTCGCATCCGCGCTGAAACCGTCCACTACAGGCGCGCAGCACTCGGCTCTGGTCGCGAGCCCGGCGGCTGTCACGGGGCTTGAGGCCGCATCCACGCGGAAGGCGTCCTCGACGGAAGCGCCGCATCCGGATTCGGGCGCGAGCCTGGCCTCTGCTGTCCTGGCGCATGTGGCCGAAGCCACCGAGCACCTCGCCGTGGACGCCCCGCTCCCGGACGTGCCCGCGGACCTGCCCGCCTATGTCCTCTACACGTCGGGCAGCACGGGCCAGCCCAAGGGTGTGCTGGTGTCCCATCGCTCGCTCGTGAACCACGCGACGTGGATGGGCTCCACGTTCGCGCTGAAGGCGGGCGACCGGCAGCTCCAGCTCGCCGCGCTGGGCTTCGACGCCTCCGCGGCGGAGCTGTTCTCCACGCTGCTGTCCGGCGCGACGCTCGTGCTCGCGCCTCCGGACGTGCCTCGCGACACCGCGCTCCTGGCGGACCTGCTGTCGCGCCAGCGCATCACCGTCCTCCAGGCCGTGCCCTCCGTGCTGCGCTTCCTCGCGGCGGAGCCCGCCCTGAAGCAGGCCACGACCCTGCGCTGGCTCTTCTGCGGCGGTGAGGCGCTGACGCCGGACCTGGTCACGCGGCTGCGCTCCGTCCTGCCGACGGTCCAGCTCGTCAACGCCTACGGCCCCACGGAGTCGACCATCGACGCCACGTGGTCCCCCGTCACCGACGACGCTTCCGGCGCCACCGTGCCCATCGGCCGGCCGGTGGCCAACGCCGAGGCCTACGTGCTCGACGCCGCGCTGCACCCGGTGCCCATCGGCGTCCCGGGCGAGCTGCACCTGGGCGGCGTGCCCCTGGCGCACGGCTACCTGGGCCGTCCCGCCCTCACCGCCGAGCGCTTCATCCCCCACCCCTTCGCCACCGAGCCCGGCGCCCGCCTGTACCGCTCCGGAGACCGGGTCCGCTGGCTGTCCGACGGGCGCCTCCAGTTCCTCGGCCGGCTCGACCAGCAGGTGAAGCTGCGCGGCCTGCGCGTCGAACCCGGCGAGGTGGAAGCCGCGCTCACCCTCCACCCGAGCGTCCGCGAAGCCGCGGTCATCGTGCGAGAGGCCGGAGCCCACGGCCCCACGCTGGTGGCCTACGTCGCGCCCCACACCGCGCGCCCCGTGGACGCCGAAGCCCTGCGCACCTTCCTCCGGCGCACCCTGCCGGAGGCCCTGGTGCCGTCGGACTTCGTCCTGCTGGAAGCCCTGCCCCTCACGGCCAGCGGCAAGGTGGACCGCCGCGCCCTCCCTGCGCTCCAGCCCCAGCGGCCCATCACGCCGCGCATCGCCCCGAGCACGGAGACGGAGGTCCAGCTCGCCGCCCTCTGGAACGAGGTCCTCAAGCAAGACACGGTGAGCGCGACGGATGACTTCTTCGCCCGGGGCGGCCACTCGCTGCTCGTGGCGCAGCTGGCGTCGCGCATCCGCACGGCCTTCCAGGTGGAGCTGCCGCTCCAGCTCCTCTTCGAGGCCCGCACGCTGGAAGAACAGGCGCGTCACCTGGACGCGCTCATGCAGGGCGGCGCGTCGCTCCAGGCACCGCCGCTGCGTCGCGTGCCGCGAGAGGCGCGCATGCCGCTGTCGTTCGCGCAGCAGCGGCTGTGGTTCCTGGACCAGCTGGAGCCGGG
>NZ_JBKGHJ010000686.1:0-3468 GCF_046520365.1 Corallococcus sp. 4LFB | reverse complement strand
CGTCGCCCTCGGGTTCGTTCCGTCCCTCGGAGCCTGGGGCCTCGGCGGCGGGGAACACGACGCGCGCGTTCGGCGCGGTGCCGGGCCCTGCCGCACCGGGGGGCTCGACGCAGGCGTTCGGGGCGGTGGCCGGCCCTTCGGAGTCCTCCGCGCCGCGTTCCCGGTCCTTCGAGAACATCTCGCCCTCGGACGACACGGTGAGTCCACCCGGGTCCGCCGCTGGCGCCTCCCGCTCCAAGCTCGTTCCGGAAGGCCACGGCGACGCGCCCTGGGCGACGGGCGCGCCGACCGCGACCGTCTCCCTGCCCGACGACGACGCGCCCTTCGCTCGCACCGAGCCCTCCAGGGCCGCGGCGCCACCGCCTTCCGGCGGCGCATCGCTGCTCGGGAGTGGGCTGGACCGGCCCCTTCCGTCGCGCAAGCCCTCCAGCGACCTGCCTCCGGAGCTGCTCGGGGCCTCCCGCACCGGCTCCGTGGTGATCGAGGACGGCGACAGTCGGTCCTCCACGCTGAGCCGGGGGCTCCTCGTGCTCGCGGTGCTCGCGGGCATCGCCCTGGCCGGGTACCTGGCGTATCCCGCCTTCCGCGACCGCAACGCCGCCATGCCGGCGGAGGCCGTGGACAAGAAGGAAGCCGCCGTCAAGTCCCTGCGCCGTGATGACGCTGCTTCGCGCGAACAGGCCATCCAGGACCTCGAGGCCCTGGCCACCGCGCACCCGAAGTACGCCGAGGTCCAGGCCGAGCTGGCCGTGGCCTACACCCTCCAGCTGAGCGACCTGCACGCGCGGTTCGACCAGCTGCGCCTCCAGGCGGAGCTGTTCAAGCGGCAGCTCGACGAGGTGCGCTCCGCCAGGTCGTCGCCCGCTTGGATGGGGCAGGCGAACGCCCTCCGCGCGGAGATGAGCGAGGCCGAGCGCGCCATGGCTCCGATGCGCACGACCATCGCCGAGCGGCGCAAGGAGCTCGACGCGCTGGTGGAGAGCCTCCGGGCCGCGCCGGACGTGGAGCCCGCCGCCACCGTCGCCGCGCGCCTCAAGGCCCAGGCCCTCTACGCCGCGGTGACGGGCGCCTCCAACGCGCTGGGCCTCGCGGAGCGCCTGCGCCAGGCGGAGCTCACGCCGTCCTGGAGCGTCGTGGCCCGCGCCGAGTTCGCCCTCAGCTCCGGCTCTCCCGCCGCCACCCTCCAGGCCGTCTCCAAGGAGCTGGGCGCGCTGCGCACCCAGGACCGGACCTTCCTGCGGCCCTACTTCCTGGGCGCCCGGCTGGCGCTGCGCCAGAACGACCCGGACACGGCCCGGAGCCTGCTGAACGAGCTGCTGGCGCTCAATCCCAAGCACGAGCTGGCGAAGCGCACGCTCGCCCAGCTCCCCGCCGCTGGCGCCACGCCCTGAAACGTTGACCGGATCACCTCCGTCTCACCCTGGAGAAACTCCAGTCCTCCCCAGGGGCTCGTTGGCTCTCTCGCCCTGAAGTCCCTCTGAACGTCCAGGCACGCGCCTTGCTTTGTCCACGGGCGTCGAGGACTCGGGGTTGGGAGGGTGGTCGATGGCGGAGGTCTTCTTCTGGTGCGCGGCGCTGGCGCTGGTGCACACGTATTTTCTCTATCCCTTGAGCCTGTTCGCCCTGGAGGGCGCGGCGCAGGTCTTCCAGAACCTGCGGAAGGTGCGCTCGGGGGAGGCCGCCCGGACGGGCGTCAGGGCCGGGCCGCCGCCGTCGGTGAGTCTGGTGGTGGCCGCCTACAACGAGGCGAGCTGCATCGAGTCGAAGCTGAAGAACAGCCTGGCGCTGGACTACCCTGCGGACCGCTTCGAGGTCGTCATCGGCTCGGACGGCTCCACGGACGGCACGGACGGGCTCGTGCAGCAGTGCACGGATGACCGCGTGCGGCTGTCGCCCGCGCCCCGCGCCGGCAAGACGACGGTGCTCAACCGCTGCATCCCGTCCGCGCACGGCGACATCGTGCTCCTGTCGGACGCGAACACGATGATCGAGCCGGACGCGGTCCGGAAGATCGTCCGCCACTTCGAGGATCCGGAGGTCGGCGCGGTCTGCGGCAAGCTGCGGCTCTACAACCCCACGAAGCAGGACTACGAGGAGAGCGCGTACTGGAGCTACGAGTCCCTCATCAAGATGTACGAGGGCCGGCGCGGCGCGGTGGTGGGGGCCAACGGCGGCCTCTACGCCATCCGGCGCTCGCTCTTCACGCAGCTGCCGCCGTCCACCATCGTGGATGACTTCGTGATTCCGCTGCGCATCCTGGAGAGCGGCTACAAGGTCGTCTACGAGGAGGGCGCCGTCGCCCACGAGGAGAGACGGAGGACTACGGCAAGGAGTTCGGCCGGCGCGCGCGCATCGCGGCGGGCAACTTCCAGAGCCTGCGCCTCGTGCCCGGGCTGCTGCTGCCCACCGCGGGCTTCCCCGCGTTCGCCTTCTGGTCGCACAAGCTCTTGCGCTGGTGCGCTCCCGCGCTGATGGCGGCGGCGCTCCTCGCGAACCTCTTCCTGCTCGACAGCCTCTTCTACCGCTTCACGCTGGGCGCGCAGCTGGGCTTCTACGCCCTGGCGTACCTGGGCCGCTCCGGCGTCTTCAAGCGCGGCGCCGCGAAGAAGGCCACGTCCATCGCGTACTACTTCGTGACCATGAACATGGCGATCGCCGTGGGCTTCTGGCGCTTCCTGCGCAACTCGCAGCGCGCCGCGTGGGACCGCACCGCCCGCGTGCCGACCTCCACGTCGACCTGACCTTCACCCGCCTTTGCAGTGCAGGCCCGTCGGTTCCCCGCGGCGCTCCGGCTGGTTCCGGAAGCGCACGGCTGGAATCGACGGGCTTTCCTTTTGGGTCCTACCGGGCCGCGACCGCCAGGGGCTTCGCCGGGCCGGAGGGCAGCACGCTGCCGAACGCGGCGAAGAGCTGGCCGGTGAGCACGTGCGGCTGGCCGGGGGCGGGGCTTCGCAGCATGTCGTTGAGCACCTCGCCCGTCTTCGGATCGCGGGGCAGGTGGGGGCGCGCCAGGTTCATCCGGTAGCGCACCACGCCGCGCTTCACGCGGTGGATGACGGTGACGGTGCCGTCCGCGTCCACGCCGTCCACCAGCCCCACGTGGGTGAGGCCGTCGTTGCGCCGGCCGTCGCGGTTCTGATCATACGTCTCGCGGAAGAACACCAGGTCGCCCGGCACGGGGCGCCCGTCCGTGTACACGCGGCCGTTCGCCCGGGCGTAGCGGTACATCGCGGTGACGCCGTTGTCCCCGGGCTTCAGCGTGCCCCGGAACCTCACGCCCGCCTGGGCGTACGTGGCCTCGATGAGCGCCGTGCAGTCCGCCGGGTAGCGCCGGCCGTTCACCCGCACCGTGGACTGGCCCACCAGGGCGCGCGCCGTGGCCAGCACGCGCTCGCGCGGGGTGCCCGTGGGGGCGGGGTTGACGGGCGTCTGCTTCACGGGCGTGACGGTGGGGCGCCGCTTCGCGGG
>NZ_JBKGHJ010000685.1:0-3470 GCF_046520365.1 Corallococcus sp. 4LFB | reverse complement strand
CTCCGCGGGCGCCGCCGGGTCGCCAGGATGCCCAGGTCCTCGAAGATGGGCGCGGGCCGCCGGACAGCGCCTGCTGGGCCTGGTCCAGCCACTGCTTCACGCGCCCGTTGTTGGGCTGCAGCGCCACGGCCTTGCGCAGGATCGGCAGCGCGGAGCGGTACAGCCCGCGCTGCAGCAGCACGTCGCCAATGAGGTTGTAGGCGTACGGGTTGTCCCGCTCGATGGCGATGGCCTGGTCGAACTGCTCCATCGCCTCCGCGGGCCGCCCCAGCTGGATGAGGGCCTTGCCCCACAGCACCCGCCCCACGGTGGACGTGGGGTGGTGGGAGATGCCCTGCGTACACACCTCGATGGTGCGCGCCGCGTCTCCCTTCTCCAGCAGCGCCTTCGCCAGCTCCACGAAGACGGAAGAGGTCGGGTCCTGCCGGAGGAGCTGCTCGTAACGCTCCACCATCGACTTGGCCATGTTGAGTCGCGACTCCGGTGCGCTAAGCGGGGGAGCGCGGACCATACCACTGCCCTCGTCCGTTCCGCCCAGCGGCTGGTAGCGTCGCGCGCATGAAACGCCTGCCTGCCCTGATGGTTGCCCTGGTCCTCGGTGGGGCCTGTGCCCACACGCCACCCAAGTCGGACCTGGAAGAGCTCCGCCCCGTCGTGGAGGGCTTCCACAAGAACCTGCGCTGGAGGAACTACCGCGCCCTCGCCGGCTTCCTCGTCCCCGAGGAGCGCCAGGACTTCGAGCGCCAGCGCCGCGCCCTCCACGACGAGCGCGACCTCACCGTCACCGACTTCGAAATCGAGGACGTGAAGCTCGCCGAAGACGGCCGCCACGCCACCGTCCACAGCCGCATCCAGTGGATGCGCCTGCCCTCCGTCAGCGAGCAGACCGACTCCGTCACCTCGGAGTTCGTCTTCCGGGACGGCGTCTGGCTGCTGGAGAAGCAGCAGTCGGGCCCCTTCGCGGGCGAGCTGGAGTAGGCGCCGCCGAGCCCGCAAAAAAATCGCCCACC
Organism: Corallococcus sp. 4LFB; assembly: GCF_046520365.1. Taxonomy (NCBI): domain Bacteria; kingdom Pseudomonadati; phylum Myxococcota; class Myxococcia; order Myxococcales; family Myxococcaceae; genus Corallococcus; species Corallococcus sp. 4LFB. The sequence continues at coordinate 2,460 of NZ_JBKGHJ010000685.1, read as the reverse complement.
GTCTCGGGGCCGGCCGAGACGATGGGCGTCGAGGGTTCCCCAATGGAACCCCCTACCAGGGTGACGATGTCGCGCGGTACTTCCGGCCCGCTGCGACCCCGCCGTGTTGCCTGGCTTCTAGAGCAATGCCGGTGCCAACCCCCGCGCCCCCCTGCCCCACCCCGGGTTCCCACGGGAAATCAGGCACTTGCCGGGCCTCACTCCCCGTCCTCACCGTCCCATGCCTGACAGTGCTGTCAGGCCCTCCCTGCCATGCCGCCACGTCCCCCCTGACAGGCCTGTCAGGGAACTGTCGGCGGGCCCCACGAAAAGCCGCGACCCTCCGGCTACTCGCCGATGACGGAGCGGATGGTGTCGCGCATGGAGTGCTGGGCCTTCCAGCCCACGTCCTGGACCCACCGGTTGCCGTCCACGGCGCAGAGGAACTGGATGTGGTCCAGCTCCGGCGGCGGGAAGTTGGCCAGCCGGTAGCGGAACATCAGGCCCAGCAGCGGCCGGGCCACCGGGTGCGGCACGGGGATGGGGGTGCTGCCCAGCTCGCGCAGCACCGCGGACAGGGGCACCTGGCCGGGGCCGACGACGTTGTAGACGCCCTTGGGCTCCGGGCGCAGGGCCTCCATCATGGCGCGGGCCACGTCCTCCACGTGGATGAGCTGCACCATCGGGTCGAAGCCCGCCATGGTCCACGGGTAGCGCAGGCGCAGGTAGTGGGACGGCGCGTTCTTGATGGTGGGCCCGACGATGTGGACGGGCCGCAGGATGACCGTCTCGATGTCGGGGTGCTTCCAGAAGAAGCTGTGCGCCAGCATGTCCACTTCGATGAGGTCGCGCACGCCGGAGAAGCGGCTGGCGGCCATCAGCGGCGCGTCCTCCGTGAGGAAGTTGGAGTTGTCCGGGCTGGGGCCGTAGACGTTGGCCGAGGACAGCACCACCACCTTCTTCACGCCGTACTTCGCGCAGTACTCCAACAGGCGCGTGGTCCCCACGACGTTGAACGAGTGGTGCTCCTCCTCGCTCATGCGCGGGTCATGCATGATGCCCATGTGGATGACGGCGCGGATTTCGTTCTTGCGGAAGACGTCCTCCGCCTTCTTCTTGCGCAGGTCCAGCTGGTGCATCTCGACGTCCTTCGGCTTGCCCACGAAGGGGCGCCGGTCGATGCCGATGATGCGCTCGCGCTTGTGCAGCTGCTTCGCCAGCGTGCGGCCCAGGTTGCCGCTGATGCCGGTGACGACGACGGCCGGGCGCTTGTCCACCGCGCCGGACTCCTTCTCCTCGTTCGTCGCGCTCACCAGAACACGCCCCGGCGTTCCTTGAGACCCTGGTGGAGCATCGCCTGGATGGAGGCCTTCACGGTGCGCACCTTCTTGTCCAGTTCGCTGTCCTCGTCGTCCGCGCGGCCGGTGAAGTGGAGCGCGTCGCCGAAGTAGATGCGGTACTTCGTGGGCAGCGGGAAGGGCGTGCCCGTGGGGGTGATGGGGAAGGACGGGAAGCCCAGCAGCTTCGCCACCGGCTTCAGGTTCATCAGCGCGGGGGCCTGCTCCTCCGCGCCCACCACGGCGATGGGCACGATGGGCGTGTTCGTCTCCAGCGCCAGCCGCATGAAGCCCAGGCCGAACTCCTGGAGCTGGTAGCGCTGGGGCCACAGCTTGTTGAGCCCGCGCGTACCCTCCGGGAACACGAGGATGGCCTCCTCCGCTTCCAGCAGCCGCCGGCAGTTCTCCGGCGTGCCGACAATCTGGCCCACGCGCGCCATGAACGTGGAGACGTACGGCAGGGACGGCACCCACTTCTCCACCATGCTGCGGATGGCGCGCGGCGGGTTGCCCTCCACCATCAGGGCAATGCCAATCATCGCGCCGTCCAGGGGCAGCTGGCCGGAGTGGTTGGACACCAGCAGCACCCTCCCCGCGGGGATGCGGTCCGCGCCGTAGGCCTCCACCCGGAAGTAGTGGCGGTAGAGCCACATGAACGGGGCGATGGCGGCCAGGCTGTAGTCCAGGTTGAACCCGAACGGATCCACCCCGTACTCGTTCTCTGTCCGGGCCAGGGCCTGGAGGTGGTCGGATTGCTGCTCGCCGGCCATGCGCTCGGTCCAGCCGCGCAGGCCCTTCTTCACCTTGTCGCTGAAACGCTCCAGCATGGGCTGGCTCCTTAGCACCCCGGCATGCGCACCGGGAGTGCGCCGGACAACCCGCGCCCCCCTTCTGACGATAATCCGCCGGAAGGTCCCCCATGCGCATCCCGCCCAAGCCCTCGCCCCCCTCCCGGACGTCCGCCCCCGGCTCCACCGTCGCCGCCACGGTGCTGACGCTCGCCTCCGGGGTGTCCGCGGGCCGGCTGCCGTCCAACGTCAGCGACTTCCAGCCCCAGGCCCCCCCGTCAAGGACGGGCAACACCCTGGCGGTGAACACGGCGGTGCCCCAGCGGGCCCGGGCGCCCGGCCTGGACGCGCGAGCC
>NZ_JBKGHJ010000684.1:0-3475 GCF_046520365.1 Corallococcus sp. 4LFB | reverse complement strand
CGGACAGCTCCACGTCGACGCCGGTGTCGTCCTGCGCGAAGCCCGTCACCTCGCACCCACGGTAGAGGGGTACCGCCAGCTCGCCCACCCACTCCGCCAGGATGCGCTCGAAGATTCTCCACCCGCCTGGCGCACAGCTCGGCGCCACACGTCAGCGTCCATCCTCGGCTCCTCTGCACCCGACCTCCCCCTCGATAGGCCTTCTCTTCGCCCCATGCGTCTCTGATGCGTGGGCCAGCGCGAGGCGTGGACCTGAAGGCGGGCTTCCCATGCGCCCCACGCGGGAGGATGGTCGCGTCCCATGGCCCAGCTGCTGACCCTCCTCGAGTCCGAGCAGTTTCGCGTGCTCGACTCGCGCTGCCGTCATCCGCGTGCGGGGCCCGCGGAGGAGCGGGGCGGGGACCCGGGACACCTGGTGCTGCTGCGCCGCGGCTGCTTCAGCTACCACCGGGGCCTGCGGCGCTTCGTCGCCGACCCCTGCACCGCGCTGCTGCACCACCCGCGGGTGGACTACCGGGTGGCCACCCGGGCGCGGAGGGCGACGATGCGACGGTCATCAAGCTCGCACCGGCGCTCTTCGACGAGCTGTGGGGCCGGCGCGGCCCGGACCATCCCGAACTGGGGCTCAGCGCCGCGGTGCACCTGCGCCACGCGCGGGCATGTGCCGCGCTGCGCGACCCGGGCGGCGACCGGCTCTCGCGTGAGGAGACGGTGTTCTCGCTGCTCGAGGTGGCCGCCTCGGACAGACAGCGCGCCGGACTCCCTGCGCGCGGAGACCGGGGCGCACGGCGCCGCACGGTCGGCCGCGTGCGCGCGCTGCTCGCGGCGCGGCTCTCGGCGAACTTCTCGCTCGCCACACTGGCGCAGGAGGCCCGCTGCTCGCCCTTCCACCTCATGCGCCTCTTCCAGGCGGAGACCGGGCTGTCCCTGCGCGCGTACCGCCGCCAGCTGCGGGTGCTCACGGCGCTGCAACGGCTGGCGGAGGGCGAGCGGGACCTCGCGCGGCTCGCGCTGGAGCTGGGCTTCTCGCACCACAGCCACCTCTCGCTGAGCGTGCGCCAGGTGCTGGGCAGCAGCCCCGCGCGCCTGCTCGCGGAGCTACAGCAGGCCCGCGCAGGTTCCTGACAGCGGCAGGGGGCGTACACCTCTAGCTTCGGGGGCATGAACCTCCTCCGCCTGCTCCGGCCCCTGCTCTTCGCCTGCTTGCCCGCCCTCGTGCTGTCTCCATCCCAGGGACTCGCCCAGGAGCGCGCGGCCGCTGCGCCTGCCCGGCGCGATGGGCAGCACGACTTCGACTTCGAGATCGGCACGTGGCGGACGCAGCTGAAGCGGCGCCTGCGTCCCCTGACGGGCTCGAACACCTGGGTGGAGATGAAGGGGACCACCGTCGTGCGAAAGGTGTGGAACGGCCGCGGCAACCTCGTGGAGCTCGTGGCCGACGGGGAGGGCGGGCGCTTCGAGGGCCTCAACCTGCGCTTGTACAATCCGCAGACGCGCCAGTGGAGCCTGCACTTCGCGAGCAGCCGGGACGGCACCCTCGCCGTGCCGACGGTGGGTGAGTTCAAGGACGGACGCGGCGAGTTCTACGCGCAGGAGCGGCTCGACGGGCGCGCCATCCTGGTCCGCTTCGTCATCTCGAACGTGACGCCCACCTCGTGCCGCTTCGAGCAGGCCTTCTCGGACGACGGTGGCAAGACCTGGGAGGTGAACTGGATCGCGCAGGACACGCGGGTCGACGCGGCGGCCAGCGAGGCGAAGTGAGGCGCAGGCGGTGGACTCCAGCAGCGCCTCCACGGCAGCGCCGGCGCGTGGCGACGCGCTACGAGAAGCGCGCCGCCAACGCCCTGGCGTTCTAGACTGAAGCGATGTGGCGCCGGTATTCCCAGTGGCTCGATGAGGGCGAAACCGACGGAGATCCGCTCGGGGCGCCGATGCTGTGGCCCGACGGGCGTCACATCGCCGCGAACGGGCGCGGGCGCATCTTCCTCTGGAGTCTGGCGACCGGTGAGTGCACGCGGGTCCTGAAGACGGGCGCCATCTGTCGGAATGGAGAGCCCTGGTTCCGGCTGGCGGGTGAAGCCGAGCTGGGCCGCGTGCTCGAGGCGTACAAGATCCGCGGCCTGACCGTCTGGGACTCCCAGGACTGGCGACGCGTGCAGACCTTCGAGGGCCACGGAGAGGAGGTCCAGGCCGCCGCGGTCGTCAGCGAGGACCGCGTCGTCTCCATCAGCGCCGACAGCAGCGCGCGGCTGTGGGACGCATGGACGGGCGAGAACCTGCGCACGCTGGAGACCGGACCGCTCTTCGCGCTCGCGCATGCACCCGCCCGGGGCCTCGTCGCCGTGGGCGGAAGCAACGGCGCCGTGCACCTGCTCGAAGGCCCCACGCTCAACGTCCGCGCCCTCTTCCACCTGCGCATGGCCACCGCGCGCCCTGAGCCCCTTGGCGCCGAGCGAAAGGAGCAGCTCGGCATCGTGAGGAACCGCCCGTCGAACACCCTCCGGGCGCTGGCCTGGCACCCCGACGGAGAGCACCTCCTCTGCGGGTCCTGGGACTTCGTGGCCCGCATGTTCCACAGCCACACCGGCCGCGTCGTGCGGCAATGGCAGGGCCATGCGGACGGGGTGGACTTCGTCGCGGTGGAGCCCTCGCGCGGGCTGCTGTGCACCGGAAGCTCCGATGGCACCGTGCGCGTCTGGTCGCTCGACTCCACCGAGTGCCTCGCCGTGCACGACGTCGGCCACGCCGACCTGGGCGGCCTGCTGGTGCACAACGGGACGCTCTACGTAACGTGTCGGCGGGAGCTGTTGTCGGTGCCTCTGGACTAACACAGCGCCTTCCCCCTGGCGGCCGAAGCGGCGTGGCTCTCGAGATGTTCAATGCCGTCCATTCGTCCAGGTCCGCAGGGGGCATCCTCCGCGGGAACTGCTGTCGTGGTCCGCCCTCGCATCCCCGGGAGCCTCCATGACGCAGTCCAGGACGGCCGTACTCGCGCTGATCATCACCCTCGCGCTCGCCCCATCAGTGGCCACGGCGGGCCAGAGCGCCTCCACCCGCTGGGCGGCGAGCCGGGGTGACTTCCTCACCTGGCAGCTCAGCGGCGTGGGCCGCGCGGCGGATGGCTCGCTCCAACTGCTTGCGGGCCAGTCCTGGTCCGGCACCGACCCCTACGGGCCGGGCGGCTACTACGGCGGCACCTATTACAACGGCGGCTCCTTCTTCCAGGGCGAGGCCACGAGCCCCATCGTCTCCAGCGCGTTCGGCTTCCGTGAAGCCATCGCCTCCTGGGAGGCCACCACGCCCACGGGCACCTGGGTGGAGACGCTCGTGCGCGTGCAGGTGGGCGGCGCCTGGACGAAGTGGTTCAGCCTGGGTGTCTGGGCTTCGGACGCCTCCACGGTGCAGCGCCACTCGGCGGATTCGCAGGCGGACACCGTGGCGAGGGTCTCCATCGACACGCTCATCGTCACCGCGA
>NZ_JBKGHJ010000683.1:0-3493 GCF_046520365.1 Corallococcus sp. 4LFB | reverse complement strand
CGCGGCGCCCTCGCAGCCCGTGGGGTCCCGGCCGTGGAGGACGTGCGTGAGGCCCACCGCGGACAGGAGCAGCAGCGACGCGCCGGCCACGCGCAGCCGCCGCGTCCTGCGCGCCGCGGGGTCGGACTCCAGCGCGGCGATGAGCGCCTCCATGGACGCGTGGCGGTCCTCGGGCTTCACCGACAGGCCCTTCAACACCACCTTGCGCAGCCACTGCGGCACGCCGGAGTGCCGGGGCACGCCCTTCACGCGGCCCGCGTGCACCACCTGGGACAGCTCCTCCACCGTCGAGCCCGCGAAGGGGCGCTCGCCGTAGAGGCCCTCGTAGAGCGCGACGCAGAAGCCGAACTGGTCGCTGCGCGCGTCGGTGCGCTCCTCGGGCGGGAACTGCTCCGGGGCCATGTACGCGGGCGTGCCGCCCTCCATGGCGCGCGGATGCGCGGGGCTTCCGGGGGCCACCGGCGGGGCCACGGCGCCGGACATGATCCGCGACAGGCCGAAGTCGGTGACGCGCACGCGGCCGTCCTGGCCGACGAGGATGTTCTCCGGCTTCACGTCGCCGTGCACGACGCCCACCGCGTGCGCCGCGGCGAGCCCCCGGGCCACGGCGATGAAGACCTCCACCACCTGGCGCCACGGGTGCGGACCGTCGTGCTCCCACTTGCGCAGCGTGTGCGCGTCCACCAGCTCCATGGCCAGGAAGACCTGCCGGCCGAAGGTGCCCACGTCGAAGACGGAGACGACGTGCGGGTGGGAGACGCGGGCCATGGCCTGCGCCTCGCGCAGCACCTGCGTGCGGCCGGCCTCCGCGCCCAGCCCCAGCGCCTCCACCTGGAGGAGCTTGAGCGCGACGCGGCGGTCCAGCTCCGGATCATAGGCGGCGTACACGACGCTCATCCCGCCCACGCCCAGCATCTCCAGGATGAGGTAGCGGCCCACCGCCGTGCCGCGCGCGAGCGGCGGCGTGGGCAGGCGCAGGCGCGGCTTCCTCCCGCGCCACGGGTCCACGGCCAGCGTCGCCAGCTGGCTGTCGAGGACCTCCTCCTCCGGAGCGGGCTCGGGGGAGGCGGCCGGCGGTTGCACCTTCAGCGCCTCGGACACCATGCGCCGGCAGGAGGGACACGTGTCCAGGTGCTCGTCGACGAGCGCGGCCCTGTCGGGCGGCAGCGTCCCGAGCAGGAGGTCCATGAACGTGGGTTCGTCCAGACAGGCGAGGGGCATGGGAGGCACGCGGAAGGGCGGCAGCACAGCAGGACTCACGGCCTGCGTCGAGTCACCCTGGGGACGTTCCAGCCGTTGAAGGGTCGCCTGCCCGGCCGGAGGTGCGTCGGTTCGCGAACTCAGGTCCTGATGTGGGTTGAGCCAGGGGGCGCTTTCTGGAAGCGTCCGAGCATGCGGCGCCTGCGACGACTCGGATGGGCCGGGCTGATCTCCCTGGTGCTGCACGCCCTCCTGTTCGGGCTGTTGTGGACCGTGCAGCCCGCGCCGTCGTCCACCGGACGCACGGCCCGGATGCGCGCGAAGACGGTCGAGGTGGAGATCATCACCTCGCCACCTGTCACCTCCGTGACACCGCCGCCCGCATTGCCGCCGACGAGCGACAGCACACCGCCGCCGCCCTCGCGGCGCGCGCGTCGGCGAAGGACGAACCGGCCCCACCGCCTCCGGCCGTGGCGACACAGGAGCCACGGGAGAACACGCCTCCTCCGTCGGAGCCGCGCGCGCCGGCGAAGGACGCACAGGACGGGACACCGCCAGCGACCGCGACGCGCGAGCCCCCGGAGGATACGCCGCCTCCCGCCGAGGCCCCGCGCCCTCCCGGGGAAGACCTCCCCCGCACCGGCATCTCGACCCGCGGGCCTGCCGCGGACGGGGACCGGCCCACGGCGGATGCACCTGTCGCCCAGCCTCCGGGCACCCTTCCGCCGAACCTGCTTCCCACCCCGGGCTCGAGCTCCGGGGTGATCATCACGACGCCGGAGAACTCGCGCGGCGGAGGCCGCACGGTGCGCCCCGGCGACCCGAGCCTGTCCGCCGAATCCCTCGCCGCCGAGGAGCACGCACGCGTGTCGGAGCGCGTGCAGGGCATCGTCGACGAGCGCCGCGCGCGCGACCGCGTGGACACCGGCCGCATCCATCCCTACTTCGGCCAGCTGCGCGCGCAGCTGGAGAAGCAGATGGACGCCCCGCCCCTCTTCGACATGCCCAGCTTCCCCAAGCAGCTGCTGTACTCCTACGCGGACAAGGCCCGGCGGTTCGGCGCCACCGGCTCCCCCGGGAACGTCCCGGGGCCCCGCAAGCCCCCCAAGCCGGGCGAGCTCATCGCGCGGAAAGCCCGCGACGAACCCGGCTACAACCGGCTGCGCGGCCTCACCCAGGCGGGCGAGGAGCTCCAGGACTTCGCCCACGGCGTCAGCACCCTGAAGCTCGTCGTCACGCTGGAGCTGCTCCAGGGCGCGGACGGCACGCTGCGCGAGGTGAAGCTCATCAGCCGCAGCGGCAACCGCGCCTACGACGACTACGTGCTCCAGGCCGTCCCGCCCGCGCTGGGGAAGTTCCCTGCCCCTCCCTCGGAGGCCATGGGCGTGCACGCCGAGGGCATCCGCAGCGTGTGGGCCGTGGAGGGCCGCGTCGTCTACGTGCGCAAGGTCAGCGACATGAAGCAGGGCACCGACAACGTCTACCTCGCGGCCCTGGCCGCCGCGGGCCTGCTCGCGGGCAACTTCGATGAGACGACCGGCGAGGTCTACGTCATCGACGTGCGCAACCCGCACTTCGAATGCCGCTCGCGCCTGCTGCGCGTCTACTGACTCAGGGCGTGAACGCCGGGGGCCACCGCACGCCGCCGCCCAGGGGCAGGAGCGCCTCCGCCACGTCGAGCAGCGCCCCGTCCGCCCACCGCCGCCCCACGAGCTGCACGCCCACCGGCAACCCCGCCGACGTGCGCCCCATCGGGAACACCACCACGGGGCTCCCCGTCGCGTTGAACAGGCAGGTGAACCCGCCGAAGGCCTCCAGGTACTCGCGGGGCACCCCGTCCACCTCCACCGGCGCACCGAACGGCGTGTGCACCGGCGCGGCCGTCATCGCCACCGGCACGAGCCACGCGTCCCAGCCGGCCAGGAAGTCCTCCAGCAGCGCGATGTGCCCGTCCCGCCGGGTCAGCGCCGCGCCGTAACCCGACATCTCCATGCGGGTGCCCTGGACGATGGCCTTCGCCAGGAGGTCGCGCTCCAGGGGGAGGAACTGCTGCTGGTAGCCGTCGCGCACGGGCGGGGGCAGGGGCGCGCCCACCTCGCCGCCCTCCATCAGCCCCCACACCTCCACCAGGTCCGCGAAGTCCTGCCCCGCGGGCACCGCCTGCTCCACCACGGCGCCCTCCGCGCGCGCGGCGGCGGTGAAGCGCTGGAGCACCTCCCGCGTCTCGCGGTCCGCCTGGAAGGGGCCCAGCGTGTCCGCCCACGCCAGCCGCAGGCCCTTCAGCGCCCGGGGC
>NZ_JBKGHJ010000682.1:0-3494 GCF_046520365.1 Corallococcus sp. 4LFB | reverse complement strand
GCTGCGTGGACGCGCGCGCGTCGCTGCATGGCAGTCCCGCCGGGGGTGGAGCGGCGGCGGGGCGTGTGCGCGGAGGAGTTCCAGGCGCGCTACTACCGGGCGCACCGGCCCGTCGTCCTGGAGGACTTCCTGGAGGGCTGGCCGCTCCTGGAGCGCTGGCGGCCGGAGGCGCTCGCGCGCGACTACGGCGACGTGGAGGTGGAGGTCATGGCGGGCCGCGAAGCCCGCGCGGACCATGACCTGGCTCCGGACGCGTGCCGCACGGTGATGCGGCTGGCGGACTTCCTCCGCCGGCTGGAGCACGGCGGGCCCACCAACGACCTGTACCTCACCGCTCGCAACTTCGCGCTGGAGCGGCCGGAGCTGCGGGGGCTCTTGGAGGACCTGCGGCCGGCCCCGGGCTTCGTGTACCCGACGCGGCAGCCCGGGAGCATCAAGCTGTGGGTGGGCCCGGCGGGCACGCACACGGCGCTGCACCATGACGTGGACTCGGTGCTGTTCTGCCAGGTCCACGGGCGCAAGCGCTTCTGGCTGGTGCCCTCCTTCGAGACGCCCCACCTGTACAACCGCGAGCACGTGTGGAGCGCCGTGGACGCGGCGGCGCCGGACCTGGAGCGCTTCCCGGACTTCGCCACCGCGCACGTGCACGAGGTGGTGGTGGGCCCGGGGGAGATGCTCTTCATCCCCGTGGGCTGGTGGCACCAGGTGCTCGCGCTGGACGTGAGCGTGTCGCTGACGTTCCAGTCGCTGGACGTGCCGGGCGGGAACGCGTGGTGGCACACCTTCGGTTGAGGTGTGCCTTTTTCCGCTTCAATGGCTTGCGTCAGCCGTTGAGGTTTTCGTCCTTCGGCGTTTCAGGAAGGGGCGGTGTGGAGGGCGGCGGCGTGGGCGCGGGGGATTCGGGGATCCGCTTCCGGCTGAGGTCCTCCTGCGCGGGGTCACAAGGGGGATTCGGGTTGGGGACGATTTTGTATGAGTTCTCGGGAGGCGTCATGGAGTCCGCTCTTGGTGGATGTGGACGACCCAAATGGTTCAGCCCGGCTCAAGGGGGCAGGCGATGACGTCTTCCTTCCCCCCTGTATGGAGAACGTGGCTCGCGAATAACCTTGCGCGGGGAGTGCCCTCCGAAGGCCTGGGGGCCCGGTTGGAGGCGGCGGGGGTGGCCTCGGAGGTTGTCTGGGAAACGATTCGGGCCGCGCAGGCGCACCCCGCGGTGGCGCGGGCCCGGGAGTTCACGGGACGTCTGGGATTGCTTGAATCATTGCTTGGGGCGCGGTCGGCGTTGCGACGACAGGCATTGCCAGGGCCGCGCGTGGAGCGGCGGTCGAGGCTGGCTCCAGCGGAATTCTTCAATATGTATTACCGGCGCAACCGGCCGGTTGTGATTGAAGGGCTGATGGAGGACTGGCCGGCGCGGACGCGGTGGACGCCCGCGTGGATGGCCGAGCGCTTCGGTGACGAGACGGTGGAGGTGATGGCGGGGCGCGATGCCCAGGCGCTGCCGGACCTCCACGCGGACCGCCTGCGCCGGGACGTGCCGCTGCGGGAGCTGCTGGCGCGGTTCGACGGTGCGCCGGCGAACGACATGTATTTGGTGGCCCGGAACAGCCTGCTCTTGCGCGAGGCGTTCCGGCCGCTGCTGGAGGACCTGCGCGCGCCGGAGGGCTACATCCACCCGGACCTGCGCGAGCCCGACCGCGTGCACCTGTGGCTGGGGCCGGCGGGGACGCTGTCCAACCTGCACCATGATCACCTCAACGTCCTCTTCTGTCAGGTGTGGGGGCGCAAGCAGGTGTGGCTGGCGCCTTCGTGGGAGACGCCGTGGATGTCCAACGTGCGCGGCTTCTACAGCGCGGTGGACGTGCTGGCGCCGGACCTGGAGCGCTTCCCGGACTTCGCCCGGGTGGCGTTGCACACGGTGGAGGTGGGGCCGGGAGACACGCTCTTCATCCCGGTGGGGTGGTGGCACGCGCTGCGGGCGTTGGAGCCGAGCCTGTCGGTGACGTTCGTGAGCTTCGAGCAGACACCCGGGCTGAACACCTGCTGGCGGGACGGCTGGCTGGGCGCCAGGCCTTCGGAGGAGCACCGATGAGCGCATCGCGAGAAGTAGAGGCGGGGACCTCGCCGCTGACGCCCGAGTGGCGGCGGTGGCTGGTGGAGAACCTGGTGCGCGGTGCGCCGCCGCAGGAACTGGTGGCGTCGCTGGAGAAGGCGGGCGTGACGCCGGAGCAGGCGCGGCGCGCGGTGGAGGTGGAGCAGCAGGAGCCCTTCGTCGCGGGAGCCCTGCGCGCGGTGGGCATGCAGCGCAAGCTGGAGGGACTGCTGGACGTGTACGCGGAGCTGTTCCAGCAGACGGAAGGGCCTCCGCGGGTGGACCGGCATGACGCGCTGACGCCCGCCGCGTTCTTCGACCGCTACTACTTCGACAACCTGCCCGTGGTGCTGCGGGAGGGCTGGAGCGCGTCGCTGGAGGCTCGCGCCTGGAGCCGCGAGAGCGTCGCCGCGCTGCTGGGCGCGCGTGAGGCGAAGCACGCGTGCTGCGTGCCGCTGCTCGAGGACCCCCGGCTGGAGTCACTGGCACAGGGCCTGACGACGCTCCGGGGCTTCACGGCGGAGGACGCGCGCGCGTGCGAGCCCCGCTTGTGGTGGGAGCCGGCCGGGGCGGAGGTCCCCCTGCGCGCGGCACGGAACAACGTCCTGCTGGCGCAGGTGCACGGGGAGCGGCGGCTCCAGCTCGTCCCGGCCTTCGAGCTGCGGCGGGTGACGACGGCGTCGTCCGGCCCGGGGGCGACGAGGCGCCGTTGCGCCTGGAGGTGACGCTGTCTCCCGGGGAGTGCGTGCTGCTGCCGGTGGGGTGGTGGTACGGCTTCAGTGCGCCAGACGGCGGGGTCGCCGTCTCGTTCGAAGCCTTCGCGCTGCCTGAACCCAACGTGACCTGGGACGCCGACGCGGAGCCCCAGCCGTCGCCGCTGCCTCCGAGGGACTGAGCCGCGCCCGGCGCTACTGGTAGAGCAGGACCTTGTCCACCCAGCGCAGGCCGGGCTGTTTCTGGTGCCAGTCGAGGCGCTCGGCCCGCAGGGCCTGGGAGGGTTCCTCGCCGGACTGGATGCGCTCGCGCACCGCGCGGAAGAAGGCGCCCGCGTCGTTGGGGATCTCCGCCGTGGCGGCGAAGACCGCCCGGGCCCCCGACGCGACGAACGCCTGCGGCAGCGATGACGTCTCATGCAGGATGGGCGCGAGGCGGGCCGCGCTGCAGGCGCCCAGCACCACCAGCGGCGCGCCGTGCAGGTGACGGCGGCGCAGCTCCTCCGCGGTCAGCGCGTAGTGGCCGTCCTGCTGCGGCGACAGCGCGATGACGTGGCGTCCGACAGCGCGCGGTCCACCACGCCGTGCGCGTGGATGTCGATGTCCGTGGCCTGCTCCATCGCCTCCAGCACGCGCCTCGGGCGTGGCCTGCGCGCCTTGAGCCGCAGCAGCCGCTGCGCCCCGCCAGG
>NZ_JBKGHJ010000681.1:0-3500 GCF_046520365.1 Corallococcus sp. 4LFB | reverse complement strand
GACCGCCACCGCCGCCGCCGCCGTTGCCGCGCGACGGGCCCCGGCCACCCCGGTTCATCGGGGGACGGCTGTCCTCCACGTCACCGGGCAGGGGAGGGGCAGCTGCGAACGGAAGGCGGAGTCCGCCACCACCGGCACGCTGCGGCGGATGGTGCGCTCGATGTCGCGCAGGTACGCGCGCTCCTCGGTGTCGCAGAAGGACACGGCCTGGCCGCTGGCGCCCGCGCGGCCCGTGCGGCCGATGCGGTGCACGTACTGCTCCGGCACGTTGGGCAGGTCGTAGTTGAACACGTGCGACAGCCCGTCGATGTCGATGCCGCGCGCCGCGATGTCCGTGGCCACCAGCACGCGCAGGGTGCCCGCGCGGAACTCGTCCAGCGCGCGCTCGCGGGCGTTCTGGCTCTTGTTGCCGTGGATGGCGTCCGCGCGCACGCCCGCCGCCGTGAGCTGCTTGGCCACGCGGTTGGCGCCGTGCTTCGTGCGCGTGAAGACGAGCGCGCGCGGAATCGCCTTCGCGTCCTGGAGCAGGTGCGTGAGCAGCGCGCGCTTCTCCTCGCGCTCCACGAAGTACACCTGCTGGCTCACCGTCTCCGCCGTGCTGGACGCGGGGGACACCTCCACGCGCACGGGGTCCTTCAGGATGTTGCGCGCCAGGTCCATGATGTCCGGCGGCAGCGTCGCGCTGAAGAACAGCGTCTGGCGCACCTGCGGCAGCACCTTGATGACCCGCCGCACGTCGTGGATGAACCCCATGTCCAGCATGCGGTCCGCCTCGTCGAGCACGAACACCTCCAGCGCCCGCAGCGTCACGAAGCCCTGGTCGATGAGATCCAACAGGCGCCCCGGCGTCGCCACCAGGATGTCCACGCCCTGGCGCAGCGCCTGGACCTGCGGGTTCTGGCCCACGCCGCCGAACACCACCGCGTGGCGCAGGGGCAGGTGCTTGCCGTAGGTGCCGAAGCTGTCGCTCACCTGGCTGGCCAGCTCGCGCGTGGGCGTCAGCACCAGGCAGCGCACCGGACGGGCGCCGCCCGCGGGCGCCTTCGCCGACAGGCGCTGGAGGATGGGCAGCGCGAACGCCGCCGTCTTGCCCGTGCCCGTCTGGGCCACGCCCAGCACGTCCTTGCCCGCGAGGGCATGGGGAATCGCCTTCACCTGGATGGGCGTCGGCGTGGTGTAGCCCTCCGCCTTGACGGCCTTGAGGAGCGAATCGGTCAACTGCAGTTCGTCGAAAGTCATGAAATCCCGCATGAGATGGGTGGGCGCGCTCCCCGTTCTGGCGGGGGACCACTCCCCCTTCTGGCGGGGGACCGACCGCGCAGCGCGCCCTCCCGCGGTATTGCGGGGGCGCCTGGCGGTACGCGGTCAGGCCAACCTGCGGCCCGAGGCACCTGGAAACGTCTTGGAACCCCTGGGCCTCCGGATGGATTCCCGGCGCCGCCCAGGGCCCGGCCACACTGCCTGCAACGGGGGGCAATGTCCCGGGAAATCCTCCCCACCCGGCTGCCCCACGCCGCTGTGGAGATTTCGGACAGGGCTGTTGGCCGCCTGTCCCCGTCGTCCACAACCCCCCACTCCAGCCGCCGACAGCCCCTCTCCCGGACCCCCTCCCAAGCGGCCGGAATCCTTGGAGCACCAAGTGTCCATCCAGGGCCCGCCCAGGGGTAGCTCCTTGGAATGATTGGGTAATTTCCCAGGGCCTGTCGCTTGGCATGGCCGTTGCTAGCCTTTGCCGCGTCGCGCCGTAATGGCGCGGGCGGTGGCCCCTGGTGAGGAGCGGGACTTGAAGCGGTGGCAGCGACAGACGGTGGGGATGGCCTGGGGGATGGGGCTGTGCGTTGGGGCGCTGGCGTGTGCCCAGCAGCCCAGGGTGGGGGCGGCGGTGGAGGCGTCCGGCTTCTCGGCGGCGACGGTGGAGCAGCAGGCCCGCGCGCTGGCCGCGAAGCCGTACCAGGAGCCGCCCGTCGGCGTGCCCCCGGCCTTCGAGAAGCTCTCCTACGATCAGTACCGCGACATCCGCTTCCGCGACGCCGCGTCGCTGTGGCGTGAAGAGGGGCTGCCGTTCCGGGCGCAGTTCTTCCACCCCGGTTTTTATTACACGCGTCCGGTGGGCGTGAACGTGGTGGAGGGGGGCAGGGCGCGCCCGGTGCCGTTCTCCACGGACCAGTTCACCTACGGCCCGCTGGTGGGGAGTCCGCCCGGGGGCAGGGTGAACGGCTTCGCGGGCTTCCGCCTCAACGCGCCGCTCAACACGAAGGACTACTACGACGAGCTGGTGGCCTTCCTGGGCGCCAGCTACTTCCGCGCGCTGGGCAGGGGCAACGTGTACGGCCTGTCCGCGCGCGGGCTCGCCATCGACACGGCGCAGCCGGGGGGCGAGGAGTTCCCCACGTTCCGCGAGTTCTGGCTGGAGACGCCGGCGAAGGGCTCGGACACGGTGGTGGTGCACGCGCTGATGGACAGCCCCAGCGTCACGGGCGCGTACCGCTTCGCCATCCACCCGGGTGAGCGGACGGTGATGGACGTGGACGCCACGGTGTTCGCGCGCAAGGCGGTGCGCCAGCTGGGCGTGGCGCCGCTCACCAGCATGTTCCTCTTCGGGGAGAACGACCGGGGCGACTTCGACGACTTCCGCCCGGAGGTGCACGACTCCGACGGCATCTCCGTGTGGATGAAGAACGGCGAGCGGCTGTGGCGCCCCCTGAAGAACCCCCGGCAGATCCAGGTGAGCAGCTTCCACACGGACGGGCTGGCGGGCTTCGGCCTGTTGCAGCGCGACCAGGCCTTCAGCAGCTACGAGGACCTGGAGGCGCGCTCCGAGCGGCGTCCGGGCGCCTGGGTGGAGCCGGTGGGCGACTGGGGCGCGGGCTCCGTGCGGCTCGTGGAGCTGCCGACCCGCGAGGAGATCCACGACAACATCGTGGCCTTCTGGGTGCCGGATGCGCCGGTGCGGGCAGGTGCACAGCTTCGCTTCTCCTACCGGCTGTCCTGGGGCTTCGCCCCCGAGGGCGCGAAGGCCGGAGGTTCCACCGTCGCGGCGACGCGTGTCGCGGCGGGCAGCAAGCCGGGGGCGCGCCGCTTCGTCCTCGACTTCACGAAGGCCAGCGGTGAGGGCACGGGCCCGGTGGAGGCGGTCGTCACCGCTTCACGCGGCCAGGTGCTGCACCCGCGCGCGGAGGTCCACGCCGTCACCGGCGGCTTCCGCGCGGCCTTCGAGCTCATGCCCGACGCGGAAGGCCCCGTCGAGCTGCGCTGCTTCCTGAAACGCGGTTCCGAGACCCTCACCGAGACCTGGAGCTACCTGTGGATTCCGTGACCACGCACCCGTTCATCTCCTTCGCCCCGGCGATGCCGCAGGAGGCCCGAGCGGACACCCGGGCCGCGCTGGTGGGCTTCTTCCAGGACTTCGGCTTCACCGCTCGCGGCGACCTGGAGCGGCTGGCGGGCTGGGTCCTGGGCGCGCGCGAGCTGTCCCTGTCGCCGGAGGCCGCGCTGGCGCT
>NZ_JBKGHJ010000680.1:0-3506 GCF_046520365.1 Corallococcus sp. 4LFB | reverse complement strand
GCCGCTGCTGGCCGGCGCGCTGGACCTGTGCCTGCTGGGGCCGCTCATGGGCCTGCCCCTGCGGGGCGCGGACCTGCGGCGCGCGCTGGGGGAGCCGGAGGACGCGCGGCTGCTCGACCTGGCGCACGACGGGGGGCGCTCTCCCTACGCGCCGCCCAGCACGCTGCTGCACTAGCTACTTCGTGCTCACCTGGAAGGGGATGCTGAGCGAACCGAACGGCTCCCCCGTCTGGGCGTCCACCAGCTTCACCTGGAGCGTCACCGCGTCCTCGCGGCGGGCCACGCCCTGGAAGTAGAGGAAGCCCTCCTGCGTGCCGCCGGGCTCCAGCGTGCCCTCCGGCAGCGCGTTGTTGAGCATGTCCTCGGTGGGCAGCGGCTCCTCGTAGTACGGCGGGGAGTAGTAGGGGGAGTAGAAGGGGCTGCCCCAGGGGCCGCCGTACCACCCCGGTCCCCAGCCCCACGGCCTGTAGGCGTAGCCGCCGCCCACCCACAGGCCGCCCCGGGTGGCCAGGGCCGGGCTGTAGCGCGCGGGCCCTCCGCGTCGCGGGAGGACACGGTCCCCCGGAGCGACAGCGGCGGCAGGGCGCTGTAGCGGAAGCGGGACTCCTCCCCCACCAGCGCGAAGTCCGGGTACCGGATGCGCAGCGGGTGCTGCCCCTGGTTCTCCAGCCGGACGTAGACGGGGGTGACGCGGCGCTCCAGGTCGGACGGAGAGCCCCTCCACGCCGAGCCGTCCGCCGTCAGCCGCACGCCCTCCTGTTCCGTGATGGCGCTGCTCTTGCCGTCCTGGAGGATCCCCGCCTCCGGCGTGGGCCGCAGCTTCGTCTCCGCCGCGCAGCCCGCCATCAGGCCCAGCGCCAGCGCCCCCAGTCCCAGTGCTCCCCGCATCGCATGCCTCCTCGCGTTGAAGCTAGGGCGCGCGACGTTCAGGGGACGACATGCCTCGCGCTCCCACCCGGAGTGCGGACGGGCGGCCGGGGCCCTCAGGGCTGGGGCGTCACCGGCTCCGCGGCGGTGGCGGGCCAGGAGGGCGCCTTCACGAAGTCCCAGTCCTGGTGGCGCGCCCACGTCTCGAAGTTCTGCCAGCCCACGCCCAGGTAGTTGTTGCGCAGGGTGAGGATGTCCGCGTGGTAGCCCACGCGGTCCAGCCACTCGAACATGGCGGCCAGGTCCTCGCTCTGCTGCTGGAGCTGCTCCAGGGGAAGCTGCTCGTAGTGGATGCGGTGGCCGCCCACCATGGAGAGCAGCGCGGCGGCCTGCTGGCCCGTCACCTCGTCGGAGGCGACCTCGATGCGCTCGCCGATGAAGCGCTCCGGGTCCCCAGCACGTACATCGCCAGGCCGGCCAGGTCCTCCACCGCCACCATCTGGAGCCCGCGCGTCGCGGGCAGCCCCAGCGCCAGCTTCCCCGCCGCCAGCAGGTCGCGCGTGGGCGGGTGGAGGAGGTTCTCCATGAAGAAGGTGGGGGCCAGGATGGTGAAGGGCATGTCCCGCCGCCGCAGGTACAGCTCCACGGCGTGCTTGCTGTCGAAGTGGGGGATGCCGGTCAGCTCGGACGCGCCCGCCACGGAGGAGTAGACGAAGTGCCGCACGTTGGCGCGCTTCGCCGCGTCCGCCAGGTTCTGGCCGTGCTGGACCTCCGCGTCCACGCCGCCGGCCCCGAAGGGCGTGGCCATGGCGTAGACGGCGTCCACGCCGCGCATGGCGCTCTCCAGCGAGACCAGGTCGTCGAAGTCCCCCTGGGCCAGGGTGACGCCGGGCCTGCGCAGGGCGCGGGCCACGGGGGCGTCCACGTCCCGGACCAGCGCCACCACGTGATGCCCCCGGTCGGCGAGCTTGCGGAGCACGGCACCGCCCTGCTGGCCGGTGGCGCCAGTGACGAGCACGGTGATGGAGAAATCCACGGGCATGGGTTCAGACCTCCGGACGCGACGTGTCACGGAAAACTGGAGACGGCCGGTTCCGTTGGCGAGGGCCGCGAGCCGCACTGTCCGCCCCCGAGCACAGGCTCCCGCGGCAGGCAGGCGACCGTCGGGGAGGGGCAGGGGACGTGGCATCCTCCCGGCCCCATGAGCAAGCGTGACACGCCCCCGTCCTCCGAGCTGGTCTCCGCCGCCCAGGCGCTCGACGCCGAGCTGCTGCGCTTCGAGGCGCTGGCGGAGCAGCTCAAGGAGGCCCCCCTGACGTCGGAGAAGCAACTGGAGCGCGCGTCGAAGACGCTCAAGGACCTGGCGGACCTGGACGACGCCTTGCGCATGCGCGTGGGCGCGCTGGTGCAGGCCATCACCGGGGTGCGCAACCGGCAGCAGGCGCAAGCGGACGCGGTCAACGTGCGCGCGCAGGAGCTGCAGCAGCGCACGGAGGTGTTCAA
Organism: Corallococcus sp. 4LFB; assembly: GCF_046520365.1. NCBI lineage: Bacteria > Pseudomonadati > Myxococcota > Myxococcia > Myxococcales > Myxococcaceae > Corallococcus > Corallococcus sp. 4LFB. The sequence continues at coordinate 1,136 of NZ_JBKGHJ010000680.1, read as the reverse complement.
GGACCTGCTCACGCGCTACGGGGCGCTGGGGCAGAGCGCGGCGGACCTCAACGGGCGCATGCAGGAGTTCGCGTCGCTGCGCCAGCAGGCCACGCGCACGGCGGAGGAGGACGCGCGGCTCACGGAGGTCTTCACGGCGCTCCAGGCGCGCATGGCGGAGGTGGCGGACGAGGCGGCGACGCTGTCCACCGCGGCGGAGGAGGCGAAGTTCGCGGACATCGGCCGGCAGGCGGAGTCGCTGCGCCAGCAGCTCCTGTCCGCGCGCAACAAGCTGGGCCTGCTGCACCAGAGCCTGGGGACGTGAGCCGTCCGCGTCAGCTGAGGTAGGTGGGCTCGAAGTCGTCCGGGCTGTCGATGGGGCGGCGGCCGGAGAAGCCCGCCTTCAGGTCGTGCCAGTGCGCCACGGCGTCCTCGCCGTAGCGCCAGCAGAGGTAGACGGGCTCCTCGCCGCGCCGCGCGTGGAAGTCCACCAGGCCGTCCGCGCCCTTGAGCTCCAGGCCCATCTCCTGGAGCGGGCCCAGCTCGCCGCGGATGCGCTCCAGCAGCTGCTCGCGCTCCTCGCGAAAGGCGCGGGTCTCGGCGGTGTCGGGCGGGGCGTCCGGGGCGTCCAGCACCTCCGCCAGCTTCTGCACGCGCTCCACCCAGGGGCGCACGCGCCCGAAGGTCTTCGTCAGCAACGGCACCAGCCGGCTGGCCTCTTCCACGCTGAAAAAGCGCATCGAGGGGACAGCATGCAGTGCGCGCCCCCCGCTGACCACCACCTTCCCGGTGGGGCGGGGTGGGGCGGGCACGGCGGTGCCGGCATGTCTGGAACACGTCAGCCGCCGGGACGGCCGGTCACCCGCGTCGCAGTGAGGACAGGTTTTCCAGGAGCCAGCGCCAGGCGGCCTCGCGCAGGGGGAAGGCGGCCTCGCGGGCGAGGAAGGCGGGGGTGTGTGCCGCGGCGCAGCGGCCGGCGGCGTCGTGGAGGTCAGGGCCCGCGTCCTGGCCCGCTTCATGGCTGGTATCGGCGGCGGCGAGGTCCGCGTGCAGCAGGGCGTGGAAGACGATGAAGTCCACGACGAAGGCGGGCACGGTGGGCCGGTCCAGCGCGGGGTGGACGCGCACCTCGCGCAGCGCGCGCTACGCCCAGGTGG
>NZ_JBKGHJ010000067.1:0-23846 GCF_046520365.1 Corallococcus sp. 4LFB | reverse complement strand
CCAGCGCCGTCAGCCGCGCCAGCAGCAGGGGGGACAGCGCGCCCAGCCACTTCGCGTCCCGCGGCACCGGGAACAGGCGCAGGAGCAGCTCCGACAGCTTGCCCGGCTCCGGCGGCGCGGGCAGCACGCCGCGCACGCAGCGGTCCGTCAGCTCGGAGAAGAAGCCGTTGCCCGCGCTCAGGCCCACCTGGGCGAAGAGCTTCAGCCCCCGGCTGCCCGCGCACACCCCCGACACCAGCCGGGTGACGGACGCGCGAAAGGTGGGCTCGCCCTCCAGCACGCGCACCAGCAGCGACAGCCGGGAGTTCGCGGGGGACAGCGCGCGGTCGTCCACGTCCGTGAGGCCGTGGGCGGGGATGCGGTCGCGCATCCAGTGGATCCACTGCTCCACCCACTCCAGGCGCGGCTCCAGGCCGTCACCGGGGACCTCCAGCAGCAGCCGGAGCAGGTCCCGGACCGCGGGGTGCCCGGGGGCCCGGGGCGCGTACTGCACACAGAACGCGTCCATCTCACGGTCGGACGGCGCGCCGCGGAGCACAAGCCGTGGGGCGGGGGTCGAAACACTCATTCGCCAGGCGCTCCAGGGGGAGGGGAACGCCCAAGCCTACCCGGCCCGCGCCTCCCCTGAAACCCGGAGGGAGGACGAGGGCCTGGCTGACTGACTGCTTGGAGACGGCTGGATTACTTCAGCTTCACCGTACCCAGCTCGTCGTTCTTCTTGCGCATGGCGCCGAGCAGCCCGTCCCAGCCGCCTTCCTTGAAGAGGGGCCGGACCTGATCATCCCGGATGCCGGTGAGCATGGAGTCCCCCAGCACGGACACGTCCACGACCTTCCAGCCGTTGCCCACCTTCTCCACGGCGTACTTGAGCTTCATCTCCTGCTTCTTCAGCGGGTGGTTGATGAAGATGGTGGAGCCCACGAGCGCCTTGTCGCCCGTCACCTGGGGCTCGTCGTAGGTGATGGAGTCCAGGTTCTTGAAGTTCTCGCGGACCTTGGGGAAGGCGATCTTCGCGAAGAGGCTCTGGAAGAGGTGGGTGAACTCCTTGCGCTGGGCGTCCGTGGCCTTGGTCCACTCGTCGCCCAGCAGGAAGAGGCCCTGCTGGTCGCTGCCCAGGTTCTCCAGGGCCTTGAGGTCCTTCTCGTAGCGCACGGACTGCACCACGGTCTTCACCGGCTTGGTGATGGCTTCCGAGGCCTTGGGCGCGGCGAGCGCGGGCACGGCGAAGGTGAGGGCAACCAGGAAGGGAAGGGTGCGGATGCGGGCGTTCACGTTCATATGGGTCGGTGACCTCCAGAAGAAGGGCGCGGGTCCTGTAGCCCAGGGGAACGCCCCGCGGACCATTAAATTCATCCGGCGGGCGGGCGCACCCGCCGCGTCGGGTCCGCCCGGCCGACGGGCGCTCGCGCCGAATAAACCCGGGCCGCTGCAGGTTTGACTCTGCTGGGACCGCACGTTTAGTGTCCGCCCCCTGCGCTGCGTCACCGAATTAGCGCGAAGCCCGAGACGACATGCCTACCGACTTCCTGTTCACGTCTGAATCCGTCACCGAGGGCCACCCGGACAAGATCGCCGACCAGATCTCCGACGGTGTGCTCGATGCCATCATCGCCAAGGATCCGCAGGCGCGCGTCGCCGTGGAGACGCTCGTCAAGACGGGCCTCGCCATCGTCGCGGGTGAGGTGACGACGAACACCTACGTGGACATCCCGAAGATCGTCCGCTCCACCATCACGCGCATCGGCTACACGGATAGCGCCATGGGCTACGACGGCAACACCTGCGGCGTCATGGTGGCCATCGAGGGCCAGAGCCAGGACATCGCGCGCGGCGTGGACAACAAGAAGGACCAGGGCGCCGGCGACCAGGGCATGATGTTCGGCTTCGCGTGCGACGAGACGCCGGAGCTGATGCCCGCGCCCATCCACTACGCGCACGCGCTGACCCGCCGCCTGGCGGAGGTGCGCCGCAAGAACCACCCGTGGATCCGCCCGGACGGCAAGAGCCAGGTCACGGTGGAGTACAAGGACGGCAAGCCGCTGCGCATCGACGCGGTGGTGCTGTCCACGCAGCACTCGGATGACGTCTCCAACAAGAAGATCCAGGAGGCCATCCGCGAGGACGTCATCCTGAAGGTCCTGCCGAAGAAGCTCCTCGACAACAAGACCAAGTTCTTCATCAACCCCACGGGCCGCTTCGTCATCGGCGGCCCCATGGGCGACTCGGGCCTCACCGGCCGCAAGATCATCGTCGACACCTACGGCGGCATGGGCCGTCACGGCGGCGGCGCGTTCAGCGGCAAGGACCCGTCCAAGGTGGACCGCTCGGCCGCGTACATGGGCCGCTACATCGCGAAGAACGTCGTGGCGGCGGGCCTGGCCAGCCGTTGCGAGGTGCAGGTCTCCTACGCCATCGGCGTGGCGGAGCCCGTCAGCGTGATGGTGGAGACCTTCGGTACGTCCACCGTGCCGGAAGAGCAGATTGCCCGCGCCGTGCGCCAGACCTTCGGCCTGCGTCCGCGTGAAATCACGGAGCACCTGGACCTGCTGCGGCCCATCTACCAGAAGACCGCCGCGTACGGTCACTTCGGCCGCTCGGACAAGGAGTTCACCTGGGAGCGCACGGACAAGAAGGACGCGCTCCGCGAGGCGGCCTCCTCCGCCGCCCCCGCCAAGACGCGCACGCCGCGCCTGAAGGCGGTCTGACGCCCCACCGGAAGCACCTCGGTTGAGCCCGCGCGCTCGTCCCTTCCCGGGGCGAGCGCGTTTTCATTCGCCGGGCATGCAGGTGGGCTGAAGGCGCCCCCTCTCCCTGCCGCGCGCGGTGACACGACACGGTGGCGCGGCCCACGCGACGCTTCCGTCAGAAAGACAGACATGGCTCTTTCGAATTGGCGGGCGGTGAAGGCGGAGTGATGCCGGCCTGCTGATTGCAATCGCTGTCATCCCGGAAGGCAGAGGGGCCTTCCGTGAGGGACATGCCGACAGCGGCCTGGGCCGCCGGCGTGCCGGAAAGACAGACATGGACAGGAAGCAGCGACGTCAGCGGGGCATGACGCTGTTGGAGATCATGATCGTCATCACCATCCTGGGCCTCATCGCCGCCGCCGTGGGCGTGTCGGTGATGGACCAGTTCGGTCAGGCGAAAGAGCGGCGGGTGAAGCTGGACTTCGGCTCGCTGGGCCAGGGCCTCCAGCTGTACGCGATGAAGCGGGGGAGGCTGCCGGACACCTCCGCGGGGCTGCGCGCGCTGGTGGAGGAGCGCGTCCTCAACGAGCTGCCCCGCGACCCGTGGGGCAATGACTACGTGTACACGCTGGACCGGGGCGTGCCGGCCATCGTGTCACTGGGCGCGGATGGCGCTCCGGGCGGCGACGGGGATGGCAGGGACCTGTCGTCACTCGACCGGGACGCGCGGCCCCGGGAGTGACGACAGGTGGAAAAGGGTGCTGCCCGAGTGGAGAAGCCACGATTGGGTGGCGTTTCAAGCCAAGGCGGATTCGAACCGCGGGCTCCCATGAAGGAGCCCTACCAGGGCGTGTAGGGCCTCTCCGGCCGGGCAGCACTCCCAGGGACGGAAGTGCCGCGAGAATCCTGACGGGGGATTTTCGCGGGCCTTTTCAGTCCGCGGGGAAGGTGTCGAGCGTGAGGGTCTCCGGAGGGACCTTCAGCTCGCGCGGCAGCTTGAGGACGCCGTCCAGGTAGCGCCAGCCGGTGCCGTCGTGGCGGAAGTCCGAGCGCTCCACGAAGGACTGGTCCCTTCCCTTCTCGAACACCCTGGCGAAGAAGAGGACGCGGGAGAGGCCCGTCGCGTCCGGGGGCTGGTGGCCCAGCACCACCAGCCCCGGGTACTGGTGGGCCTGCGCGAAGGCGCGCAGCTCGCGCACGACGTCCGCTTCCGGACGGGCCCGCATGGGGTGGTCGGGGTGGAGCGTCTTCCACAGGTAGGCGGCCTCGCGTTGGGCGAAGGCGCTGTAGCGGCTGCGCATGAGGCGCTCGGCGTCGGGGGCTTCCGCCTCGCCTTGGTGGAAGGGGGCGCAGCACTGCTTGTAGCGCTGGCCGGAGGAGCAGGGACACAGGGGGGCGGGGGGCATGGCGGGGCCCAGCCTACCCGGGTTGCCGGGGCGGACGGTCGGGTGGCGGACCCGGGCCCCGGGGTGGGGAACCTTCGCGCTTGCGGGGCAGGGGGGCAGGGCATATCCCTGGCGGCCACGCCCCCTATGAGCCTGCTCGAAGCCATCGTCCTGGGTCTGGTCCAGGGTCTCACGGAGTTCCTGCCCATCAGCTCCACCGCGCACCTGCGCATCGCGCCGGAGCTGTTCGGCTGGCCCGACCCGGGCGCCGCGTACTCGGCCATCATCCAGCTGGGCACGGTGGCCGCGGTGCTCATCTACTTCCGCAAGGACATCGTCGCGCTGGTGAAGGCGTTCGTCGTGGGGCTGGTGAAGCGCGACCCGTTCGGCACGCTGGAGGCGCGGCTCGCGTGGTTCGTGGGCGTGGGCACGCTGCCCATCGGCATCTGCGGGCTGGCGTTCAAGAAGCTCATCGAGACGCAGTTCCGTTCGCTCTACGTCATCGCGTTCAGCCTCATCGTGCTGGCCATCGTGCTGTTCGTCGTGGAGAAGCGCGCGTCGCACCAGCGCACCGTGGCGGACATGACGTGGAGGGACGGCATCGTCATTGGCCTGTGGCAGGCGCTGGCGCTGGTGCCGGGCTCGTCGCGCTCCGGCACGACGCTCACGGGCGGCCTGTCGCTGGGGCTCAAGCGCGAGGACGCGGCGCGCTACTCGTTCCTGCTGTCCATCCCGGCGACGACGCTGGCGGGCATCTTCGAGTTGAAGCACCTCTTGGAGGCCACGGAGCGGCCTTCCACGGTGGCGCTGGTGGTGGGGACGCTGGTGGCCTTCCTGTCGGGCATGGCCGCCATCGCGTGGCTGTTGAGCTTCCTGAAGCGGCGCACCACGCTGGTGTTCGTGGTGTACCGCATCGCGCTGGGGCTGGTGCTGCTGGGGCTGTTGCAGGCGAGCATCCTCAAGCCGATGTCCGGCGTGGAGAACCTGTCCACGCCCGAGGCCCCGACGAAGCCGCCGGTGGAGAAGCAGATCACGGATTGAGGAAGGGGGAGGTCGTGCGTGTGCAGGCCCTGTTCGATGCGCTGGAGACGCGGCTGAAGGCGAGGCCGGCGCGGACCTTCGAGTGGAAGGGCCGGGCGCTGCGAGAGGCCGCCGTGCTCCTGCCCCTGTTCGAGCGGGAGGGCGTGCCCTACGTGGTCTTCACCCGGCGGCCCGCCACCCTGCGCACGCACGCGGGGCAGTACGCGTTCCCGGGCGGCGGCCAGGAGGCGCGGGACGTCACGCCCCTGGAGACGGCGCTGCGCGAGACGGACGAGGAGCTGGGCATCTCGCGCGCCAGCGTGCGGGTGCTGGGCCTCCTGGACGAGACGCCCACCACGTCCGCGTACCGCATCCGTCCCTACGTGGGCGTCATCCCGGGGGACGGGAGGTACGTGCCGAACCCGGTGGAGGTGGACCTGGTGGTGGAGGTGCCGCTGGTGCGCCTGCTGGATCCGGCCATCGTCCGCGTGGAGCGGCACGTATGGGAGGGGATGGAGCACGACGTGCACTTCTACACGCACGGCGAGCACGTCATCTGGGGCGCCACGGGGCGCATCCTGCGCAACTTCCTGCAGTTCGTGACGGAGGTGCCGGGCATCCAGGGCCTCCTGGACGCTCCCCCGCCTGCTGGGCGTTGAGCCCCGGAGTCCATGCGGGCGGGCGGTCCGGACGGGAGGACGCCTTGTCGCTCCGGAGGGAAGGTCCCACGTTGAGGGACACACATACCCTTCGAAGGGACGGGACGTGGACGGTGGCGATGGGCACGGGGTGGCAGAGGTGAGGGTGGCCGCGCTGACCGCGTTGGGAGAGGCCCTGCGCGCCACGGGCTATGCCTTCACGACGGTGACTCCGGAGACGCACCGGCGGGTGAACGCGAGGCCGGGGGCGAAGGAGGCGCGTTCGCTCCGGGACGTGTTCGGGTGGAGCCGTCGCTTCGGGCCGGGCGTGGTGGAGCCGCGGATGCTGGCGCTGCTGGAAGAGGCGGGCGCGCTGGTGGACTGCGAGGACGGGACGCACCGGAGCCGGGTGCGGTTCTCGACGCTGGGGACGGGGCTGTATGTCCATTCCGCGTGGCCCACGTCGGAGAAGGACGCGGTGTTCTTCGGGCCGGACACCTACCGGTTCTGCGCGCTGCTCCAGCGGGTGCCGGGCACGTTCCGGCGCGCGGTGGACCTGGGCTGTGGCTCCGGAGCCGGGGGCCTGTCGGTGGCGGCGCGGAGCGCGGAGGTGGTGCTCGCGGACCTGAACCCGTTGGCGCTGGAGTACTCCCGGGTGAACGCGAGGTTGAACGGCGCGCACGGGGTCCAGGCCGTGCATTCGGACCTGCTGCGGGACGTGTCCGGCCGGTTCGACCTCATCATGGCGAACCCGCCGTACCTGGCGGACACGGACGGGCGCACGTACCGGGATGGCGGCGGCACGCACGGCACGGAGCTGTCGGTGCGCATCGTGCGTGAGAGCGTGGAGCGGCTGGAGCCGGGCGGCACGCTGGTGCTCTACACGGGCGCGCCGGTGGTGGACGGCGAGGACCTGCTGCGCACCGCGCTGGAGCCGGTGTGCCGGAGCGCGCCCCTCACGGACGGGGTCTACGAGGAGCTGGATCCGGACGTGTTCGGCGAGGAGCTGGAGAAGGAGCCCTACGGGGGCGTGGAGCGCATCGCGTTGGTGGCGCTGACGGCCCGGCGGCGCTGACCGCCGGCTCAGGGCTGGCGGCTCACGTCGCAGCGGGCGGAGGCCTTCCGGGCGAGGTCCTCCGCCACGGAGCGCAGGAGGCTTCCGAGCAGCGGGGGGCGGGCCTCGGAGGTCGTCTCCGATACCGTCTCCTGGGTGAGCCAGCGCGCCATGCGGCCCAGGCTGGTGGCCGTCACGACCTGGAGCCGCACCTCCACCTGGACGATGAAGTGCTCCTCCGCGTCGGGCCTCGCCTCCAGCGTCCAGGCCACTCGCTCCAGCTCCAGCGTGCCAACGCCCCCTGTCAGCTCCCTGCCGTCCAGCAGGTAGCCCGCGCGGGTGAAGGCGAGCACCTGGGTCACTCGCGCATTGTCCACGTGCGCGTCGAACCAGAAGGCGCGGCGGCGCCAGAGCGTCAGCTCCACCTCCAGCTTCCCCGCGAGGCCCAGCCGTACCAGCCGGTCCAGCTCCGGGGAGATGAAGGCGCGCGCCTCCGGCCGGACCGTCACGCGCCTTCCGGAGAGCGTCGCGGTGCAGGCGGCGGACGCCTCTTCCGCTCGCGCTCCGGACGCGAGCAGGCCCGCCGCGACGACGAGCGCCGCGCCACGCCTGCTCTTTGTTCCGTGCCTTCCCATGGCTCAGAAGGTCCGGTTGAACAGCAGCCGCGCCTCGGGCGTGAGCCGGGCCTTGTCGTCGATGCGCCACGCGGCTTCGAAGCGCACGTCGTCACCGAAGTGGAAGCTGCCGCCCAGGCCCAGCTGCGCGTCCGACCACGCCGACGCGGCATGCACCGAGCCCAGGTCCGCGAAGATGCCCAGGCCGTGCCAGCGGTACTCGGCGCTCGCGAGCACGGAGCTGTCGCCCCCTCGGAACTCCTTGAAGCCGAAGCCTCGCAGCGCGCTCCAGCCGCCCAGCGCCTCCTGCTTCTGGAGGGGCAGGTCGTGCCCCGTCGCGGCCCGCAGGCGCAGGCTCAGGCCCGTGTGCCAGTTGACCGGCAGGTCCATGGCGACGTCGCCCACCAGCTTCCAGAAGCGCGCGTCCGCGCCGTCCGCTCCCGGCCCTTCGCCCACCTCCAGCGTCACGAAGCCGCGCAGCGTGGGCTCGCGCTTCCAGCCTTCGTGGCGCTCGAAGAGGGACGTCTCCGGCGTGCGGAAGAGGGAGCCCACGCGCGTGCCACGCTCCGCGGCGCCGCTGTACTCCAGCCGCACCACCGCCGAGCGGAAGCGCCCCTCGTTCACGGGCGCGTTCGGGAACGGCGGGTCGTCGTTGCGGAAGAGGCTGAGCGGCGGGGTGAAGGACTGGAGCGAGCTGACCGTGTCTCCGCGCACCTCCACGCCCGCGAGCCACGAGCGCTGCCAGCGCCAGGTGGCGAAGGCCGTGAAGCCCTGACGGCGGAAGTAGTCCCGGTCCGGCCGGTTGATGAGGAACGAGTAGAAGTACGAGTCGAAGTCCCCCAGCCGCCAGCGGTCCAGCGTGTCGATGAAGTCATGCACCTGCGCGCCCAGTTCCTCGATTCCCAGCGCGGGCAGCTGCACCTTGGCGCCGCCCAGCAGGTTGACGCGGCGCTGGCTGCGCGTGCCCTCCGGATCACCCGGCAGCTGCTGCCCGCCCAGCCGCAGGGGGATGAAGAAGGCCCCATCCAGCGTCGTGTGCACCCGGTCCTTCGAGTCCCAGATGCGCAGGTTCGCGGAGAGCCCCGGGGCGAAGCCCGTCACCTGCGTGTGCACGGGCAGCAGGTCCACGTCCAGGTCCGGAGGACGCGGGCGCACGTGCACGATCAGCCGCTTCCCCTCCAGCGTGAGGCCTTCGCTGTTGGCGTCGTCTCCGTCGTGGAACAGCCGGCGCCAGCCCACCTCGAACTCCACGCGCTCGTGGCGCCGCGACCTGCGGGGGGCCTCCTCGCGGGTGCTGTAGCGGCGCGTGCCGTCGGCCTCGCGCTCCTCGACGATGCGCACGGTCGTGCGCTCCTCGCGGGAGTCATCGCTGTCCTCCGCCTGGAGGAACGGCAGCCGCGACTCCATGCGCTCGATGGCGCGGCGGGCGTCACTCCGGAGGAAGACGTCGCCGGGCTCCAGGCTCAGGGCTTCGCGCACGCGCGCCGCCATCGCCTCGTCCACGCCCCGCACCTCCACGGCCTCCAGCCGGCCCTCGTCCACGGTCACGACCAGCCGTCCTTCGGGGGACAGCGTCGCGCTCACCGTGGCCAGCAGGTAGCCCTCGTCCTCGCGGAGGGTCTTGAGGATGCGCTCGAGCGCGGCGTCCAGGCCTCCCAGCATGATGCCGGGGCGGAACGTTCCATCCTCCCTCCGTGCCAGCCAGGGCCGGGGCGGGCGCGGCGTGGGGCACGGGCTGACGACCCGCAGCGTTCCATGGCGCCTGTGGATCCGCAGCGTCGCGACCTGCTCCTGCGGGTCGTCGTCCTCGGGGAAGCGGGAGGGCAGCTCGAACAGCGCGTCCCACAGGTCGTCGGGACGGAGGTCCTGAAGGCCCGCGAACTCCACCGCCGTGAGCGTGGGGTTCTCCTCCAGGGTCACTTCGAGCACGGCCGGTCCCTGCTCACTGACGCGGACGCGGGGCTCCACGCGGGCGAAGAGGCCGGTGCGCGCCAGGCGATGCAGCAGGGGCTGCACTTCGCTGCCCGTCAGGGCGCGTGAGGCGTCCGCGGGAGGTGCCCCCACGAGCTTGCGGACCTGCGGATCCGTGAGCCGCTGGAGTCCGCGAAGCTCCAGGCTCGTGGGCGTGAGTCCCTGGCCGGCGACCTCGACCTGCATGGCCCCGAGGACCGTGGAGTCCGCCAGGTCTCCCGCCTCCTCGTTGAAGCCCTCCGGGCACGTTGGATATCCGGAGTCCTCCGAGGCGGCTGTGCCCTCAGGTGGAGTGTCGGTCGCGGACGCGGTGGAGCCGCCTGCATCCGGTGAAGGCGGCGGCGCGGTGACGGCGGCGGGAGCGTCGGGGGTGCCGGCGTCCTGTGGAGGTTGGGCCTGGGCCGTGAGCGAGACGAAGCAGAGCGCGAGTGCGAGACGGTTCATGAGCGGCGGCAGGAGCATGGGCCGTTCCAGGCGGGGGCTCACGGCAAGTGCCCGGAACGACGAGGGGCGAGCAGGCGGGCGGATGTCATGGACACATCCGGATGTATCGGGCGGTTGTGGCCGTGACATCGCCCGTCCTCCGCGCGGGGTCAGGAGTCGATGGGCAGGCCCAGGGCCTTGATGCGCCGGTAGAGGTTGCCCCGGTCCACCTGGAGGAGGCGCGCGGCCCCGGCGATGCTCGCTCCTTCACGGAGCGCGGCGCGGATGAGGTCCCGCTCGAAGTCCTCCACGTGCTCGCGGTAGCTCTTGTCCCCCAGGGTCCTGCGCGGTGCGGGCGCGGCGGCCGCCGGTGCCGCCACCGCGTCCGGGCCCAGCTCCAGGGGACCGTCGCCGCGGAGCAGGTTCAGCCGTTCGATGACGTTGCGCAGCTCGCGCACGTTGCCGGGCCACGGATAGGCGCGGAGCGCGGCCTCCGCCCCCGGCGCGAGCACGAGCGGCGTGCGGGCCCGCCAGCTCCGCGGCGAAGACTCGCGCGAGGGGCAGCAGGTCCTCGGGGCGCTCGCGCAGCGGCGGCAGGTGCAGCGGCAGCACGTTGAGCCGGAAGAAGAGGTCCTGCCGGAAGCGGCCCTCCTTCACCGCGCGGCCCAGGTCCTGGTGCGTCGCCGCCAGGATGCGCACGTCCACGGACACCGGCAGCGTGCCGCCCAGCCGCTCCACCTGACGCGTCTCCAGCACGCGCAGCAGCTTGGCCTGGAGCTCCAGCGGCATGTCCCCCAGCTCGTCCAGGAACAGCGTGCCGCCCTGCGCCTGCTCGAAGCGGCCCGCGCGCCGGGCGACCGCGCCGGAGAAGGCGCCTCGCTCGTGGCCGAACAGCTCGCTCTCCAGCAGCGTCGCGGGGATGGCCGCGCAGTTGACCGCCACCAGCCGGCCCTTGCGCCCGGAGGCCTTGTGCAGCGCCTGCGCCACGCGCTCCTTGCCGGTGCCCGTTTCGCCGGTGATGAGCACCGCCGTGTCGCTGGGGCCCACGCGCGCGATGAGCTGGCGCAGGGACTCCATGGCCGGGCTTTCGCCCACCAGGTTCCCCGGCTGGGCCAGCGCGTCCAGCAAGCGCTCCCGCTCCTCGCGCAGCGCTCCCAGCGCCAGCGCGTTGTGCAGCGCCGTGAGGAGCCGCTCGGGGGAGGGGGGCTTCTCCACGAAGTCCGTGGCCCCCAGCTTCAGCGCCTGCACCGCTTCGGAAGGGGAGGCCTCTCCGGACAGGACCACCACCGGCACGGGCAGCGGCTTGGGCAGCCGCGCCAGCAGCTCCAGTCCCGTCTCGCCCGGCATGCGCAGGTCCAGCAGCATCAGCGCGGGCGGCGCGTCCGGTGCTTCGAGCAGGCGCTGCGCCTCCGCCGTGGAGCGGGCCTCCACGGGAGAGAAGCCTCCGTCTTGCAGCAGTCCACGCACGGCCCGGAGGACGCCGGGGTCGTCGTCGACGATGAGGATGCGGGCTCCGGGCTTCATGCGGCCACCTGGGAGACGTCGGAGGAGGGGACTCGCGGCAGCACCACCTGGGCCCGCGTGCCACCCTGGGGGCCCGGCTCCAGGCGCAGGCCGCCGCCGTGCTCGTGGGCGATCTTCTGCGCGATGGGCAGGCCCAGCCCGCTGCCACCGGGCTTGGTGCTGAACAGCCCCCGCGTGAGGACGGGCCCCTCCAGCACTTCAGGGACGCCGCTGCCGCCGTCGCTCACCGTGACGTGCACGCGGCCGTCCTCCGCTGCGTGCAGCGCCACGTGGACGGGCGGGGCGCCGGGGGGGGAGGCCTCGGTGGCGTTCTTCACCAGGTTGCCGAAGAGGCGGCGCAGTCCGTCGGGGTCCGCGCGCAGCGACACCTCCTCGCCCGGGTCCAGCACCACGGGCACCGGGGAGCTGCCCGCGTACAGGGCGCACACCTCCGCGAGCAGGGGACGCAGCGCCACGTCCTGGAAGCGCGGGGCCGGCAGGCGCGCGAAGGTGGAGAAGCTCTGGGTCATGCGCATGAGCAGGTCCACCTCCTCCTGGAGGAGCGCCACCGCTTCGGCGAGGCGCGTCGGGTCGGGCGGGGTGTCGGCATCCCGCGGAGACAGACGCGCGAGCGAGAGCCTCATTGCGGTCAGGGGGTTTTTCAGCTCGTGGGCGAGCGCCCGCGCCACGTCCTGCCACGCGGCGATCTGCTCGGCGGCCTTGAGGTGTTCGCGCTGGTCCAGCAGCTCCTGGCCCATGCGGTTGAACTGGCCCAGGAGGAACTGGAGCTCGTCGCGCGCGGGTTCGGGGACGGGCAGGCGGACCGAGAGGTCCCCGCGCGAGTAGGCCCGCATGCCTTCCAGGAGCGTGGCCATGGGGCGCGTGAGGACGCGGCCCAGGAGCACCGCGGACACGGCCAGCACGATGGCGGCGATGGCGCCCACGCCCACGATGAACACGGGCACGCGACGCACCAGGGCCCGCCGCGCCAGCTCCGCCTGCGCCAGGTTCAGCCGGGCCTCGTCGAGCGCATCCGGAGGCAGCCCCCGGCGGGTCAGCTCGTCGGACACGCGTCCAGCACGTCCTCCACGGGCGCGATGGAGATGGAGAGCACGCGCTCCAGCACGCCCTGGGCGAGTGCCCCCAGCAATGCCAGCGGGATGAGGCCCGCGAGCAGCATCACCGCCAGCAGGCGCCGGCGGAAGCGGAACGGAGGCGGCGGTGGGTCCATCGGCGGTGCACGGCGCATGGCACGCCGTTCATATCGCGGCGGGCCAGGGCCGTGGCCGTGCATCGTTCGTGCGGACCGGGGCTCCTCAAGGGATGCCACGGCCCATGAGGGGCCGGACGTCGGGAGTCCCCATGCGCAAATCCTGGATGTCGTTCGCGTTGGCCGTTGTCTTCTCGGTAGTGGCCCTTCCCGCGCGGGCCCATGAATCGCTTCGCGATCGCATCGACGCATACGTGCGCGCGGAGCAGAAGCGGCTGGGCGTGCCGGGGCTCGCCGTGGGGGTGGTGAGCCATGGACGGGTGGTGCTGGCGAAGGGCTATGGCTCCGCGAACCTGGAGCACCAGGTCCCGGTGGGGACGGACACGCTCTTCCAGTCGGGTTCGCTGGGGAAGATGTTCACGGCGACGGCGCTGATGCTCCAGGTGGAGGCGGGGCGCGTGTCGCTGTCCGACAGCGTGACGAAGTACTTCCCGGATGCGCCCGCGACGTGGAAGCCCATCACGGTGCGCCACCTGCTGACGCACACGTCCGGCGTCAAGGACCTGGAGGGGCTGCTCGACGAGCGCAAGGACTACACGGATCAGCAGTTCGCGGAGTTCATCTACGCGCTGCCGCTGGATTTTCCGGCGGGGCTGCGGTGGCGCTACAGCAACTCCGGCTACGTGCTGCTGGGCATCCTGGTGAACCGGGTCGCGGGCATGACGTATCAGGAGGTCCTGGGGCGTCAGGTCTTCAAGCCCGCGTGCATGAAGACGGCGCGCGGCATCAGCGAGGCGGACGTCATCCCGAACCGCGCGGCGGGCTATCAGCTGGTGGGTGGCGTGGTGAAGAACCAGCAGTGGGTGTCGCAGTCGTTGAACACGACGGGGGACGGGGCGCTCTACTTCTCGTTGAAGGACCTGTTGGCGTGGGAGGAGGCGGTGGAGGAGCGCGCCATCCTGACGCGGGACAGCTGGCGGGAGATGTTGTCGCCGGTGAAGCTGAACAGCGGTGCTGCGTTTCCGTACGGCTTCGGGTGGGAGGTGCTGGAGCGCAACGGCCAGCCGCTGCATCAGCACACGGGGGCGTGGCAGGGGTTCCGGACGGCCTATTCGCGCTTCCTGGGGGACGAGCTGTCCATCGTGGTGCTGGCGAACCTGGACCGGGCGAACCCGTCGCTGTTCGTGGAGGGCATCGCGGCCATCGTGAATCCGGCGCTCGCCGTGCCGCCGCTCAAGCCCATTCCGGACATGGAGCCGCAGGTGACGGCGCTGCTCACGGAGCTGCTGGAGAAGACGCGGCAGGGCGCGTGGGAGCCGTCCATGTTCGCCTACGTTCCGGACTGGTACGTGGCGGAGGCCGGTCCCCACTTCCAGGCCTTGTTGCAGGAGCTGGGGCCCGCGGGTCCGCTGGTGCTGGCGAAGCGTGAGACGAAAGGCGACGACCGCATCTACACGTACCTGGTGCAGTTCGGCGCCGCGACCTGGCGCTACCGGGTGGGGCTGACCGCTGATGACCGGGTGACCTTGTTCACCCTCCAGGTGAACTGAGGCGGTCAGGTAGACTCGGCGGGACAGCGCGTCCCGCCGAGGCTGGCCGAGGCGCCGTGGGGGTTCCTGTGCTGAAGCCGCATCACGTGCTCCTCTTCGTCTCTCTTCTCCAGGACGGAGGAGTGGAGGGCTCACGGACTGGTACTGCCGTCGAAGCCGGAGGAACCGCACGCAGGCCCAGCATCGCGGAAGGCATCCAGTGGCCCGACGACCTTCAGCCGCTGGCGACGCTGGACGGGCCCGCGGTTCTTGCCGCGCACGCGCATTGCAGCGGAGGCTCTCCCGCTATCCCAAGGAGTACGCCAAGAGCTGTGCGTTCTCCGCGAAGGGGATGGAAGTCATCGTGGGCGAAGAGCGGGGAATGTACTTCGTCCGCATCAACCCACGGCCCGACAAGTGCGGATGGGCACCCGGCACCGTGCTCGGGTTCGACGAGTTCGAACTGTACGCCGTCTCACCCGAGGGCAAGGTGTTGGCGCGCTATCCGTACATGCCCTGAATGTGTGGATCAGGGCTGGTAGGGGTACCTCGTGAGCTCACCATCAGGAGAGATCGCGTAGAGCTCGAACCAGTCGGTTTCGATGCCCGTGACACCCGGTCCGAAGCCGGGGCATCTGTCCACACGGCGGTTGACGCGAACGAAGTACCAGCCCGCCTCCTGACCAATGACGACTTCCAGAGCGCGGGCGGAAAAAGCGCACTTGCCCATAGACTCCTTGGGGAATCGTTTCACCGCTTCTTCCAAGGCGGCATGCGCAGCCTGGACGGCAGGGCCTTCCAGGGTGGCGAGGGGCGTCAGGTCTTGTTTGGGCCAGGGAATTGCTGCTTCGGGAATGGGCGCGGATGTGCCCGAGCCTGGAGGTGCCTCCTGCCCTTGCGACTCCACCGGGCTTGGATCCGGTCGCCTGTTGCAGAGAGGCGTCCCAAGGAGCCCCGTTTGCATCAGCAACGATGCAAGCAACATGGAGCGCTGAGTCGTCAACATGGAGCACCTGGGTAGCCCATGGGCCTCTAGGGGTGGAGTGCTGCGGAGCAGTTGGGAGGAACACCTTCGGGCCTGAGCATGCTGGGTGGGCTTGGTTCACAGCGTGCCTGGAACTTCCACTTCTTCCTGCCGACATCCCACCGGAAGACATCGCCTTTCTGGTTCCACCTGTAGAACCGGGGCGCATCGCGATGCCCGGTGGCAAGCCAACCCCATGCGGGAATCACCTGTCCCTGCTCGTCACGCGCGAGCTGTCCATCCGGCGTCGTGCCATAGGCGACCATCACCCATGCGCCTTCCGACTTCGCCATGGGCCAGGTGCGCAGATCCTGATTGCTCAGGCCGGAGGCGCACGGATGGTTGTGCGCGTAGCCAAAGACCGGAAGGTTCCTGCCGAGTTCCGCATCGTCGACCCCTCCAAAGGGAGGCATGCAGGAGGCGCTCGACTTCACCGTGTTGCGCACGGGCCAGGAAACGCGCCAGTCCGAAGGCGTCCGGTAGATGGCGACGCAGTACTCCGATGCCTCCGGACGTGGGCGCCCTGTGTTCGAGTCACATGCGTCAACCGCCCCTGGAAGATCCAGTAAGGCTTGGAGCGTTGGAATCACCAAGTCATCTGGAACAAGCGCGGCTTGCGTTAAGACAGCGGGAATCTCTGGCCATGGCCCAGGGGCTATGGCCAGCCCCTCCAAGCCGTCCTGCGCAGAGAGTTCCGACGCTACATAGAATCGCCGAGCACCTGAACTCACGCACGCGATGCCCAGGCATGCCACGGTTAGCCCGAACTGTTGCCGGAAGGAAGCCATCGAGTGGCATCGTACTTGGGAGTGCAAGCACACGTCAGATCCGCACGCGGAATCCGCAGGCGAGGATCGCGTCGTGCCTTGGTTCCGAAGGCTGCGCGTGACCTGTCGGGTGCCACCCTGCCGAACCTGTAAACACGGCTTACAAGTTGCCATCCAAGCCTGTCGAAGCCGGCAGCGTCCTCAGAACTGCAAATACACGTACGGCCGGGTCTCCAGCGTGGACAGCTGGCGAATCCCCAGGCCCAGGAGCACCAGGACCACGGCCCTCGCGGGCGCGGGCAGCTTGAGGAACGCGAGCGCCGCCGTGTCGTAGAGCTTCATCGGGAGCGCGTGCGCGAGGATTGCGATGGCCAGCATGCTCCACATCAGCGGACCCACGTTCGCCAGGCCCGGGATTCCCGCCAGCATCCGCGCGTAGAACTCACCCGCGTGCGCCATGTCCGGCGCTCGGAACACCACGCGCGTCAACACCACCAGCGTGAACGTGGCCAGCATCCCGAACGCCACTCGCACCGGGCCGGGCTCCTGCTGCTTGCCACGGAACCACCACCAGCAGCGCACCGCGCACAACGCCACGCCGTGCACGCCGCCCCAGACCGCGAAGCGCCAGTCCGCCCCGTGCCACAGGCCTCCCAGCACCATCACCATCATCAGGTTGAAACACACGCGCGGCTTCGAACGGCGGTTGCCGCCCAGCGGGATGTACAGGTAGTCCCGCAGCCACGACGACAGGCTCATGTGCCAGCGGTTCCAGAACTCGAACAGGTTCTTCGCCAGGTACGGCCGCGCGAAGTTCTCCGGGAACCTGAACCCGAACAGCGACGCCACGCCAATCGCGATGTCCGAGTACCCCGAGAAGTCGTAGTACAGCTCCAGCGTGTACGCGACCGCCGCCACCGCGCACTCCGCGGACGAGTACGCGTGCGGACTGCCGAACACCGGATCCACGATGCCGCTGCCCAGCACGTCCGCGATGACCAGCTTCTTCACCAGCCCCACGGCAATGCGGAACAGCGCCTTGTTCCCGTCATCCGATGACAGCGTGGGCACTTCCCGGAAGTGCGCCATCAGCTCCGACGCGCGGACAATCGGCCCGCTCACCACGCGCGGGAAGAACAGCATGTAGAGCAGGTGCTCCACGAACGAGTGCTCGGAGCTCGCCTTCCCCTTGTACACGTCCACCGTGTAGCTGATGGCCTGGAACACGAAGAACGACAGGCCCACCGGCAACAACAGGTGGAAGGGCTCCGGCCGCACCTCCACGCCCCACGGGCCCAGCAGCGACGCCACCGTCTTGCGCAGCAGCTCCAGGTACTTGAAGCCCGCCAGCAGCCCCAGGTTGGAGACGATGGACAGCACCACCAGCGTCTTGCGCACGCCGGGCCGCTCCGTGCGCCCCATCCCCTTCACCAGCAGGTGATCCACCGTCACGCCGCCGAGGAAGATGAACAGCGGCACCAGCTTCACGACCAGCTCGCCCACGGGCATCCCGCCCACGAACGCGGACAGCGGCACCTGCAGGAACGACACGTAGACCAGCAGGCTGGCCGTGAGCAGCAACAGCATCCGCGGCCAGTAGTGCCGGTGCACCGCCCAGTAGAGCGCGAACACCGCGATGACGAAGACGACGTACTGGAGGCTGTGGGACAGCACGGCTCAGGGCGCTCCCGCGGCGGAGGCCGTCGGCTCGCCGCCCTTCTTCGTGGACTCGTACGCCGCCATCAGGTCCTTCACGAACGCGTTCGCCAGCACCGCATACCCCTGCGGCGTCAGGTGCACGCCGTCCGCGTGGCCCAGCGGCACCGGCTGCCGCTGCCAGCGCTGCATGGACCGCTCACCGCCCATCGCCGCGCGCGCGGACCAGTACGCGCACCCCGCGTCCTTCGCCACCTGCGGCAACGTGTTCAACACCTTCGAAAGCGACGGCGCCTCGTTCCACCGCCCGTTCGCATCCTGGGCGAGCCGGTCCGTGGGCCCGATGAGCAGGCACTCCGCGCCCGTCGCCTTGCGCATGCGCGCGATCAGCGCCGCGTAGTCCTGGCGCAGCCCGTTCGCGTCCAGCCCCGGCAGCTCCGCCTCGTTGGTGCCGTACCAGAACACCAGCAGGTCCGGCCGGCGCGCGGTGAGCTGCGCATCCATCGCGGGCGCGTCCATGTCCCGCGCGGTGAAGGCCGTGGCGCCGGGCAACCCGAGCGCGTCGTACACCAGCCCCGGCGTGTCGTACTCCAGCGCCGCGCCCAGCACCGTCGCGCTGCCGCCACCCTCCGGGACCTTCACCTGGACCGAGTGCGCCACGCCCGTCACCGGGAACGAACGGATGCGCACGGTCGGCTGCGTGAGCGGCTCGGGCGGCGGCGCTTCGGGGGCGATCGCCTCTCCGTCCACGATGATGTCCGGCGCCGCGGCCCCGGGCGCGTCCAGCGCGTACAGGTCCAGCCGGCCCTGGCGGTGCTTGTCCTCCGCGCAGCCCTCACAGAAGGAGATGCCCAGGCTGGCGCCGGGCGCTCCCACCGCGCGGATGCCGGTGAGCCCCCAGACGTTTCCGGAGGCGCCCGCGGGCGTGCTCTTCGCGTCCTCCACCGTCCACGCGCCGTCCAGCGTGCGCGTCACGTGCGCCGCCTCCAGCCGGGTGGACGGCTTGCCCGCCGCGATGAAGCCCCGGCCCGCGTCGCCGAAGCGCTTCGTCAGCGCGTCGCGGACCTTGTCGGAGAAGAAGTGCGCCGCCGTGTGCGACGCGCCCAGCTGCGCGATGCCCACGCGCAGCTTCGCGCCGGACTCGCGGCGGGCCAGCGCTTCGAACGTGCGGCGCAGCGCCGGGGTCGCGTTCCGCAGGCCGCTCATGTCCGTGCCCGGCACGCGCGGCGGATGGCGGTGCGGCGCGGAAGGCCCGCTGCAGCGCCAGGTCGAACAGGTGGCCCAGCAGGTTGGCGCCGCGCACGCGCGGGTGCACCAGGTCCTCCAGCATCAGGCCGGACTCCAGCCACTTGAGCGCGGAGCCCTCGCCGCCCATCGCCGCCAGCGTGTCGTAGAAGGCGCAGCCACCGGCGCGCGCCTCCTCGCGGAACACCTCCGACACCTCCGCCGAGTGCCGGCGCGTGACGAGCTCACCGCTCATCGTGCGCACGCCCGCGTCGATGGGCGACATGACCAGGCACGCCGCGTCCGGCACCGCCGCGCGCACGCGCGACACCAGCTCCTTCATCTGCGAGCGGACCTCGTCCAGCGTGGTGCGCTCGCGCGACAGGAAGAACGCCTCGTTGCCGCCCACCATCAGCACCACCAGCGACGGCTTGCGGTGCTTGAGCTGCGCGCGGAACGCCTGGGGCTGCGCGCGCAGGTACACCTCCGCCATGCCGCCCAGCAGGCCCACCGTGTCGTAGACGACGCCCGGCGTGCCGGACTCCACCGCCACGCCGTGCAGCTCCGTCTTGCCGCTGGCGGTGAGCGTGAGCGTCTTCGCGCCCTCGGGGAGCCTCAGCCGCGCGAACGCCGCTTCCGCCTTGGAGCCGAACGCACGCGTCTGGATGCGCTGCGTGTTCTTGCCGTCCACCGCCACCTGCACGGCGCCGTTGGCCGGCTGGGCCAGGAAGAACAGCTCCGCCTGGCGCGCGCCCTCCACGGAGTAGCGCGTGCCCTGCGCGGGGCCGCTCGTGGAGAAGGCCACGCCCGTCCAGCCCACGCGGTCCCTGGGCCAGTGCGTGTCCACCAGCCGCTCCATCTTCCAGCCGTCCGTGCTCGCGGTGCCCGCGCGCGTGGCGCGGCCGGCGCTCGCCAGCCGGTGGATGTAGAGGAAGCCCGGACCGCCCGAACCAAAGCGCTCCTGGAGCCGGTCGCGCACCACGTCCGTGATGTAGTCGGAGGCGATGAGCGAATCGCCCAGGTGCACCACCCGCACCGGCGTGCGCCGCGCGTCCGAGCGCAAGTCCCCGAGCGCCTTCATGAACGGCGCCAGGCCGTCCTCTTCACACGAGCCGTCCGCGCGCGTCTTGCGGCAGTTGAGCTCGATGTCCACGTGCTTCGCGCCCATGCGCTCGCGCAGCGCCTCCAGCTCCAGCGCGTTCGCCAGCGTGGGGGCGCTCAGCTCCTCCAGGCCGATGCCGGGCACGGCGGGCGCTTCGCCCACCCGCGGGCCCGCTTGCGGATCCGTGTCGGTGACGGCGGTGTCCGCTTCCGCGAGCGCGGAGGGCGGAACGTCCGGCGCCATGCTGTCGGCGGGCGGACGCGGGGCCTTCACGCCGCGCAGCGACGCGGGCAGCACGAGCGCCGCCAGCTTGGGCCCGAGCGAACCTTCCTGACGGAGGCTGGGGAGGGGGCGGAACTTCTCCGGCAATGGCGCCAGGGACACCCCCACCGCCAGCAGCACGGTGAAGGCCAGCGTCCATCCGGTGGATGTGGGCTTGAGGCTCAACGCCGGGGCATGAGACTGGCTTTTCGGGGGCGGGTCAAAACTCTGCCCACATTGTCGCGCCCCATCCCTCGGGGGGCAGGCGGCCGGCCCTCTTCCTCGGACGGCGCGAAGCGCTATGGTGCGCCGCCGTTCGCGCCGGGTTCGTGGTCCGGCGTCCCGAGTAGGAGCTCGCACCCGAATATGGCCCTCTATCCCGTCATCATGGCCGGAGGCTCCGGCACCCGCTTCTGGCCGCTGTCGCGCCAGGCCCGTCCGAAGCAGTTCCTCCCGCTGGCCTCCAAGCAGCCGCTGCTCACCGACACCGCCCAGCGCCTCAAGGGGCTGGCGCCGGTGAAGAACACCTTCATCGTGTGCGGCCCCGTGCACGCGAAGACGGCCGCGAAGCTGGTGAAGGGGCTGCCCAAGGGCAACCTGCTGGTGGAGCCCGTGGCGCGCAACACCGCGCCCGCCATCGCGCTCGCCGCGCTCCAGGTGGCCGCGCGCGACCCCAAGGGCGTGCTCGCGGTGCTGCCGTCGGATCACCACGTCGCGGACGTGAAGGGCTTCCAGCGCACGCTCGCGGAGGCCGCGCGCATCGCGGAGGGCGGCCACATCGTCACGCTGGGCATCAAGCCCGCGCGCCCGGAGACGGGCTACGGCTACATCCAGGTGGGGGACGCGCTGGACGGCGGTGGCCGCCGCGTGAAGGCGTTCAAGGAGAAGCCCGACCTCAAGACGGCGCAGGAGTACGTGGCCGGCGGCGACTACCTGTGGAACGGCGGCATCTTCGTCTTCCGCGCGGACGTGATGCTGGAGGCCTTCCAGAAGCACATGCCGGAGATGCAGAAGGGCCTGGACGCGCTCCAGAAGGCCGCGGGCAAGCGCACCTTCCCGGCCGTGCTCAAGCGCGTGTTCCCCAAGCTGCCCTCCATCTCCATCGACTACGGCGTGATGGAGAAGGCGGAGAACATCGCGGTGCTGGACGGCGACTTCGGCTGGTCCGACGTGGGCTCCTTCGCCGCCATCCCCGAAGTGCGCCCCGCGGACGCGCAGGGCAACGTCGTCTCCGGCGACGCGGTGCTGGTGGACTGCACCAACTGCGTCGTCCTCGCGGACAAGCGCACGCTGTCCGTCGTGGGCATGAACGACGTGGTGGTGGTGGACTCCGGTGACGCCGTGCTCGTCGTCCCCAAGGACAAGAGCCAGGACGTCCGCAAGGTCGTCGAGGCGCTCAAGGCCCGGAAGCGCACCCGGCTGCTGTAGGCGCCGCTGTAGTTCTTGGGGCGACTCCGCCTCCTTTTTCCCCTCACACCTTTCTTCCCGGGGCTCCCTGTCGTTTCTACAGGGGGCCCTCGTTCGTTTCGGGGCGGTCGCTGGCACCTGCGGGCGGTTGGAGTGTCGCCGCGAGCACGGAGGCGGCCCCCGGGCACGAGGCGCGGAGGTTGCAAGCCCACTCCGGGTCCGCCCCATTTCCGGGGTGACAGGCGGGGATGGCGATGGGCTGCAAGCGCTGCGTAGGCGACCACCGGAACGACGAGGCGTGCTCCGGCGCACGGCCTGGGGTGCCGGGGGATTCGCTGGAGGGTCAGCGGCACGGACCGCTGCTCTTGAAGCGCCGGCTGGAGGTGGGGGCGGTGGCGTCGGTGTACCTGGCGGAGTACGTGCCCACGGGGCACCGCTTCGCGGTGAAGGTGCTGCACGCGCACCTGGCGGCCCGTCCGGCCGTGCGCGCCCGGTTCGTCGCGGAGGCGCTGGCGCAGCGCAACGTCGTGCACCGCCACGTGGCGCGCGTGCTGGACGTGCGCCCCGGTCCCCAGGGCCTGCCCTGCGTGCTGATGGAGGCGCCGGAGGGCGAGTCGCTGAGCGCGCTGCCCCTGCCGCTGTCGCCGGTTGAAGTGGGCGAGGTGTTGGATCAGGCGCTCGCGGGGCTGGAGGCGGCGCACGCGCGGGGGCTGGTGCACGGGGACCTCACGCTGGATTCGATGTTCGTCACGCGCGACGCGAAGGGTGAGCGGCGCGTGCGGGTGCGCGACTTCGGCGCGGGCGCGGTGCGGGAGGCGGCGCTGTCGCAGGAGGAGCGCGCGCGGGGCGTGACGGTGGGCTCGCCCACGTTCATGGCGCCCGAGCAGTGCGCGGGGATGGCCGGGAGCCCTCGCGCGGACCTGCACGCGATGGGCGTGGCGGGCTACCTGCTGGTGACGGGCCGGCTGCCGTTCGGGCTGGGGCGCTCCGCGGACGTGACGCTGTTTCCGCCTCACGCCGTCAACGCCAGCGTGCCGCCCGCGCTGTCCACGGTGCTGCTGCGCGCGCTGGCCGCGAAGCCGGAGGACCGCTTCGACAGCGCGTGGGCCTTCCGCGTCGCGCTCGCGGAGGCGCTGGGCCTGAGGGCGCCGGTGCGGAACGCGGCGGCGGAGGCGCCCGAGGAATTGGACTCCAGGGCGGAGCAGGGCGCAGCGTTGAAGGCCGCCCCGGCCTCGGTGGACTCCGACGCGGACGACTTCGACATCGTGGAGGACGTGCCCGAATGGGGCATGGCCGCCCCGTCCATGGAGGATGCGGCCCTGCGCGCGGCGGATGGCGCGCCGTCGAACGCCCGCACCGGTGAGGTGTCCATGCGCGCGGAGGTGGCCGCGTTCTGGTCCTCGGCCGTGGCGCTGCTGGGGCCCGCCGAACCGGAATCGCCTGCCGGCATGCTGCCGCGGACCGGCGCGTCCGGAGCCGGTTCCTCGGGCTCCGCCGCTTCGGGGGCGCCCATCCTCCTGGTGCAGCCGGCGGCCCACGCTCCCGCCGGGACCCTGCAGCTCGGCGTCGTCGAGGCGAACCCGCTCCAGTCCGCCGCGCCCATCCTGCTGGTGGACCCGGCCTCGCCCCTGGACGTCACGCCCCAGCTGTCGGCGAGCCCCTCGTCCACGCTGGGCGCCGCGGCCATCCCGTTCATGACCCTGGCGCCCACGGTGATTCCGTCGCCCCCGCCCATTCCGCTCGTGGACGTCGTGCAGGACGCCGCGCCCATCCCGCTGGTGAACGCGGTGGCGCCGCTGGAGGCCTCCGCGCCGCGCACGGACGCGCCCGCGGACCTGCGCGTGCGCCTGGGCCTGACGCCGGGGGAGGTCCTCCAGCCCGTCTCCGTGAGCGACGTCGCCCCCGAAGGCCTCTTCGCCGAGTGCCAGGGCAACCTGCCCCCGCTGGCCGCGCGGCTGACGGTGGAGGTGTCCTTCCGGGGTGAGACGGCCCTGGGCGCCTGCGACGTCGTCCGCCACGTCACCTTCGACGAGGCGCGCACCTGGAACGTGCCCGCCGGCGTCTTCGTCCACTTCTCCGACGAGTTCCCCGCCCTGGGCCGGCTGCTCTCCCGCGCCCTCATGGAGGACGCGGAGCCCGCGCCCGACGCGGAGCTCGCGCGACTGCTGTCCCGCGCGGAGGCCGTGGCCCGCGACCCGTACAGCCTGCTGGGCGCGAAGCACGACGCCGACTTCGGCGACATCCACCGCCGCGCCCAGGCCGCCCTGCGCCGCCTGGTCGCCTTCCAGAGCCGCCCGCTGCCCACCCCGCAGCGCCAGGCCTGGACGCCCTGCGCGCTGCGCGTGCTGGCCGCGCACGGATGCTGCGACCC
>NZ_JBKGHJ010000679.1:0-3513 GCF_046520365.1 Corallococcus sp. 4LFB | reverse complement strand
TCGATGCGGAAGCCTCGCACCTTCACCTGGAAGTCCACCCGGCCCAGGTACTCCAGCACTCCGTCCGCCCGGTACCTCACCCGGTCCCCCGTGCGGTACATGCGGCTGCCCGCGGGCCCATAGACTTCCGGCAGGAACTTCTCCGCCGTCAGCTCCGGCCTCAGCAGGTAGCCGCGCGCCTGGCCTTCTCCCGCCAGGTACAGCTCTCCGGCCACGCCTACCGGCACTGGCTGGAGGTACTTGTCCAACACGTATGCCCGCGTGTTGGTGAGGGGCCGGCCGATGTTCGGAACCTCTGCGCGTCCCACCAGCGACCACGTCGAGTACGTCGTGTCCTCCGACGGGCCGTACAGGTTGTAGAGCTTCTTCACCGTCGGCACCGCGTACACGGCCCTCGCCAACGTCTCCGGCAACGCTTCGCCCGCGAGGTTGATGACCTGGACCGACGGCGGTACTGCATTCAGCCGTACCAACTGCGCCATCGCCGACGGCACCGTGTTGATGAGCGTTACCTCCGCCTCGGGCTTCTCCTCCGCCAGATGCAGCGCATTGCGCACCACCACCACGCTGCCGCCTCGCACCAGCGGCGCGAAGAGCTCGAAGACGGAGAGGTCGAAGTTCAGGCTCGTCGCCGCGAGCACCGCCTTCGTCTCTTCCTGTGTGAACGTCTCCGTCGCCCACGCCAGGAAGGCCACGGCGTTCCGGTGCGTCACCGCCACGCCCTTCGGACGGCCCGTGCTTCCCGACGTGTAGATGAGGTACGCCACATTCTCCGGACTCAGACCTGCTTCCGGCGCCTCTTTCGGCTCCATGGCCAATGTCGCGTCAGTGTCCAGGCACACCGCCTGCGCACTGAAGGGGGGCAACGACTCCAGCAAGTGCGAATGCGCCACCAGCGCAGGGCCCTGGGCGTCTTCCAACAGCCAGCCCAGCCGCTCCTTCGGGTAGCTCGGGTCTAGCGGCACGTACGCGCCGCCCGCCTTCAGGATGCCCAGCGTCCCCACCACCACGTCCGCGGTGCGCTCCACGCACAGGCCGACTCGCGACTCCGGGCCCACGCCCAGCTTGCGCAGCCGGTGCGCCAGTTGGTTCGCCTTTGCCTCCACCTCCCGGTACGTCAGCCGCTGCTTGCCGCTCACCACCGCCACGGCTTCGGGCGTGCGCTTCGCCTGCGCTTCGAAGAGTCGCGGAATCGTCGTGTCGCGTGCGTACTCCGCTTGCGACTGGTTCCACGTCACCAGCACCTGCTGGCGCTCCGCGGGCGTGAGCAGTGGCAGCCGGCCTACCGACTCCTCCGGCTTCGCGACCACTCCTTCCAGCAGCATGCGCAGGTGCTCCACCATCCGGCGCACCGTCTGTGCTTCGAACAGGTCGGTGCTGTACTCCACCGACCCGTTCAGGCCTTGCGGCGTCTCCGTGAAGTAGACGCTCACGTCGAACTTCGACGTGCGGAGCTCCAGCTCCAGCGGCTTCATCGTCAGCCCGGGGAGCCGCGCCTCTCCTTCGGGCGTGTTCTGCAACGCCAGCATCGTCTGGAAGAGCGGCGTGTGGCTCAGGCTGCGCTCCGGATGCAGCGCCTCCACCAGCTTCTCGAACGGCACCTCCTGGTGCTCGTAGGCCTCCAGCACCGTGCCCCGGACCTGCTTCAGCAGCTCACGGAAGGTTGCTTCCCCATCCACCTGCGCCCGCAGCACCAGCGTGTTGACGAAGAAGCCGATGAGCCCTTCCAACTCCGCCCGCGTGCGGCCCGCGATGGGCGAGCCCACGCTGATGTCTGTCTGCCCCGAGTAGCGCGACAGCAGCGCCTGCCACCCGGCCAGCAGCACCATGTACAGCGACGCACCTTCATCCCGAGCGAGCGCCTTCAACCGCTGCGCCAGGAATGACGGCAAGACGAAGGTGTGCACCGCTCCGGCGTTGCCACGCACCGCCGGACGCGGACGGTCCGTGGGCAACTCCAGCACCGGCGGGGCTCCGGCGAGCTTGTTCTTCCAGAAGTCCACTTCCTTCTGGAGCGTCTCTCCCTGCAACCAGCCGCGCTGCCACGCCGCATACCCCGCGTACTGCAAGGGCAGCGCGGGCAGCGGCGACGGACGGCCTTCCGTGAAGGCCGCGTACAGCGCTCCCACCTCGCGGATCAACACGCCCAGCGACCAGCCGTCCGACACGATGTGGTGCATCGTGATGAGCAGCACGTGCTCGGTGCGCTCCAGCCGCAACAGGCTGGCCCGGATGAGCGGTCCCTTGTTCAGGTCGAAGGGCTCCGCCAGCTCCAACCCGAGCCTGCGCCGGACCTCTTCCTCCCGCTGCTCGCGAGTGAACCCCTCCAGGTCGACCTCCGCCATCGGAAGGCGTGCGTCGGCGCGGATGCGCTGCACGGGCTGCCCCTCGTGCAGTTCGAAGGTCGTGCGCAGGGATTCATGACGGCGCACGACTTCACGCAGGGCATCTTCCAGGGCCCCCGCGTCCAGTTCGCCGTCCAGGCGCACCGCGACGGGGACGTTGTAGAGCGAGCTGCCCGGCTCCAACTGATCGATGAACCACAGGCGCTGCTGCGCGAACGACAAGGGGGCTGCCCCACCGCTCGCGGCAGGCTCCAGCGCCGAGGGCAGCGGACGCGCGGCCGTTCCCAGCCGCTCGGCCAGGACTTCCAGCACGGGCGCCTCGAAGAGGACGCGGAGCGCGAGATCCACTCCCAGCTCCGCACGGACCCGTGACACCACCTGCGTGGCCAGCAGCGAGTGACCGCCCAGCTCGAAGAAGTGATCCTTCACCCCCACCCTGGGCACCCGCAGGACCTGCGCCCAGATGGCCGCCAGCTTCCGCTCCGCCTCCGTGCGAGGCGCTTCGTACTCACGCTCCGAGCGGACCGTATCGAGTTCAGGCAGGGCCTTGCGGTCCACCTTGCCGTTGGCCGTGAGCGGCAGCGCGTCCAGCACGCCCATGGACGACGGCACCATGTACTCCGGCAGGTGCCTGCGCAGCTCCGACTCCACCGCCTTTGGGTCGATGTTCTGGCCCGGCTTCGCCACGAGCCAGGCGACGAGCCGCTTGTCGCCGCCCACCTCCCGCACGATTACCGTGGCCTCCGCGACTCCCTCCTGCCTCAGGAGCGCCGCCTCCACCTCGCCCAGCTCGATGCGGAAGCCGCGCACCTTCACCTGGAAGTCGGTGCGCCCCAGGAACTCCAGCGTGCCGTCTTCCTTCCAGCGAGCCTTGTCGCCCGTGCGGTACAGCCGTGCACCGGGCTTCGTGCTGAAGGCGTTGGGCACGAAGCGCTCCGCCGTGAGGTCCGCACGGTTGAGATAGCCCCATGCGAGGCCTTCGCCTCCCACGTACAGCTCGCCCGGCACGCCCACGCCCGCCACGTCCCCACGCGCATCCAACACATACGCCGTCGAGTTCCCAATCGGCTTGCCGATGGGCACCGAAGCGGTGGGCGATGAGTCACGCGTCAACGTGTACGTGGTGGAGAACGTCGTGTTCTCCGTCGGGCCGTAGCCGTTCACCAGC
>NZ_JBKGHJ010000678.1:0-3534 GCF_046520365.1 Corallococcus sp. 4LFB | reverse complement strand
CTGGCGACCGGGGTCGTGGGCATGGGCCTCATGGGGCTCACCCGGGAGATCCCCGGCGGCGGGCTGGGCCTGGTGCTCACGGGGCTGTCGCTCTGGACCCTGCGCGTGCGCACGCGGCGCGGCGGGTCCCCCGCGCGGTGGCTCGCCTCCTTCGCGGCGCTGGTCGCGGTGTGGGGGCTCATCGCGGGGCTGTATCAGGAGCACTGGTTCGGGCTGCCGCCCCTGAACGCGGTGACGGGCGCCTCCCGGGCGCCAGGGCTTCCCCTGTCGCTGGCCCTGCTGCTGCTTTCAGGCGCGCTGCTCTCCCTCCACCCCGAGCAGGGCGTGATGGGCGTGCTCCTGCGGGACGACCTGGGGGGGCACTCCGCGCGGCGGCTGCTGTTCGCGGTCCTGGTCGTCGTGCCCGCGGTGGGCGCCGCCCGGCTCCTGGGAGAGCGGCTGGGGCTCTATGGCACCACCGAGGGCAGCACGCTCTTCGTGCTCGCGACGATGGCGTCGTTCCTCGCCGTGGCCCTCTGGAACGCGAGCGCCCTCTCGCGGCTGGACGCGAGCCAGCGGCGGACGGAGCAGTCGCTGCGGCTGTCGCAGGCGCGCTTCGGAGGCATCGTCACGCATGCCGCGGACGCCATCATCTCCATCGACGCCGCGCAGCGCATCATCCTGTTCAACGCGAGCGCCGAGCGCATCTTCGGCTACCCCGCGAGCGAGGTCCTGGGGCAGCCGCTGGACGTGCTCCTCCCCGAAAACCTCCGGGAGGTCCACGCGCGGCACGTGCGGAACTTCGTGCGGGGCCCGGTGACGTCCCGGCACATGGGCGAGCGGCTGCCCATCCTCGGCCAGCGCAAGGACGGGGAGCGGTTTCCCGCGGAGGCCAGCATCTCCAAGCTGAGCGTGGACGGCACGCTGCTGCTCACCGTCATCCTCCGGGACATCAGCGCGCGGCGGAGGGCGGAGGACCTGCTGCGCCTGAGCGAGGAGCGCTTCCGCACCGCGTTCGAGGGCGCCCCTGTCGGCATGGCGCTGGTGGACCTGGACGGCCGCTTCCTCCTCGTGAACGCGGCGCTCTGCGAGCTGGTGGGCTACTCCCGGGAGGAGCTGCTCAGCCGGTCCTTCCAGGAGCTCACCGCGCCAGAGGAGGTGGCGCAGGACCAGGAGAACGCCGCGAGGATGCGCCGGGGCGAGCTCAGGTCCTTCCAGCGGGAGAAGCACTACGTGCGCAAGGACGGCCGGCGCATCGCCATCCTCATGTGGAGCGCGGTGGTGCGCGACGCGGCGGGGAGGCCGCTCCACTTCATCTCGCAGATGCAGGACATCACCGAGCGCCAGGAGCTGGAGCGGGCCTGGCGCTTCCTGGCGGACGTGGGCCCGCGGCTCGCGGCGTCGCTGTCGTCCCGGACGACGGTGGCCACGGTGGCGGAGCTCACCGTGCCGGCGCTGGCGGACTGGTGCGTGGTGGCCTGCCTGGACGGGAGCGGACGCCTGCATCACGTGGAGTGCGCGGCCTCGGAGCCGCGGATGGCGGAGCGGCTGCGGACGCTGGGCGAGGCGTACGGGACGCAGCCCCTCCCGCCGGACCGCATCACCGCCTCCGTGCTGCGCACGGGACGGCCGGTGCTGCTGCCGGAGGTGCCGCCCGAGATGTTCGAGGCGGTCGCGGTGGATGCCCGCCACCTGGAGCAGCTGCGCCAGCTGGCGCCCCGGTCGGTCATCGTCGTTCCGCTGCGCAGCCGGGACCGGAACCTGGGCGTCATCCTCCTCGCGACGTCCGGGTCCGGGCGCCGCTACGGCGCCCGGGAGCTGGCCCTGGCGGAGGAGCTGGCCCGCCGCGCCGCGCTCGCCATCGACAACGCCCGCCTGTTCGAACAGTCCGAGCAGGCCATCCGCCTGCGCGAGGAGGTGCTGCGCGTCGTCGCGCACGACCTGCGCGCCCCGCTCAACGTCATCCAGCTGAGCGCCAGCATGCTGGAGAAGGGCCTGCCCGAAGGCGGCGGCGTCCGGCACCGCCTGGAGACCCTCCAGAGGTCGGTCCAGCGGGCGAACCGGCTCATCCAGGACCTGCTGGACGTGGCCCGGATGGACGGAGGCGTCCTGCCGGTGGAGCGCAGGCCGCTGGAGGTGGCGCCGCTCATCCAGGAGGTGATGGAGCAGCACCGGGGGCTCGCGGAGGCCAGGGCCCTGCGCCTCCAGGCCCACGTGCCGGAGGCGGTGCCCCGCGTCCTGGCGGATCCGGAGCGGCTGCTGCAGATCCTCTCCAACCTCCTGGGCAACGCGCTCAAGTTCACGCCCGAGGGAGGACACATCCTGCTGCGCGTCCAGCCGGAGGCGGGCCAGGTCCGCTTCCAGGTGACGGACACGGGCCCTGGCATCTCGGCGGAGGACCGGCCGCGCATCTTCGAGCGCTTCTGGCAGGCCGGGCCGAAGCGCAAGGAGGGCGCGGGGCTGGGGCTCGCCATCGTGAAGGGGCTGGTGGAGGCCCACGGCGGCCAGGTCGGCGTGGAGAGCGCGCCCGGCGCGGGGAGCACGTTCTTCTTCACGCTGCCGGTGGCGGAGGCCGCGGACGCGCACGCCGGCACGCACGCCGGAAGCGCGCCCTAGCGGCGCAGGGCGGACTCCAGCAGGAGCCGCCGCTCCGCCGCCGCGACGACCGCCCGGGTGGCGCCGACGGCCGCGGGATCCACGGACAGGGAGGTGATGCCCGCGCGGACCAGGTGCTCCGCGAAGGCGGGGCGGTTGGAGGGGGCCTGGCCGCAGAGCGACGACGTGATGCCCGCCTCGCGGCTGGCCCGGATGATGCGGACGATGGCGTCCAGCACCGCCGCGTCCTCCTCGTCGAAGAGCTCCGCGCACAGCTCCGAGTCCCGGTCCACGCCCAGCATGAGCTGCGTCAAATCATTGGAGCCGATGGACACGCCGGTGATGCCCATGCGCGCGTACTCCGGGATGCGGTAGACGACGGAGGGCACCTCCGCCATCACCCAGCGCTCCAGCCCGCGCTGGCGTCCCAGCGGGCTTGCGTCCACGGCCTCCAGGCACGCCTCCAGCTCCCACTTCGTCGGCGAAGGGGATCATCAGGTGGAGGTTGGGCGTCTCCTCGCGCACGCGGGCGAGCACCTCCAGCTCCAGCTGGAACACCTGGGGCTCGCGCAGGTAGCGGTAGCAGCCGCGGAAGCCAATCATCGGGTTGGCCTCGGTGGCCTCGAAGTCGCTTCCGCCCTCCAGCCCCCGGAACTCGTTCGTGCGGAAGTCCGTGGTCCGGTACACCACCGGGCGGCCCCGGAAGGCGCGGGTGATGGACAAGAGCGCGCCGGACATCCGCTCGACGAACTCGCGGCCGCGGCCCTCCGCGATGAGCTTGCGCGGGTGCACGCCGCCCAGGGCCTCCGTGAGCATGAACTCCGCCCTCAACAGGCCCACGCCGTCCACCGGCAGCGCCGCCGCCTCCTCGGCCTGCCCCGGCAGGGCCAGGTTCACGTAGAGCCGCGTCCCCAGCGCCTCGGGCGCGGCGGCCTCACCCTGGAGCGGGGCCCCCTTCCG
>NZ_JBKGHJ010000677.1:0-3536 GCF_046520365.1 Corallococcus sp. 4LFB | reverse complement strand
CTGTCGGGAAGAGCAGCGTGCCGCCCTGCCCCACCGCGTACAGCTTCCCGCCCAGAAAGCGCCACCGCGCGTCACCCGAGGCGAGGTAGCGCACTCCCGGCTGGCCCGCACCCACCGCCACCCCGCCCACCCCCACCGAGAGGTTCCGGTGGAAGAGCTGCGTCTCCAGCCGGCCGTCCACGTCCACCCGGCCCCAGTTGAAGACCTCGGTACCCATCGTCAGGCGGAAGTGACGCTGTCCCAAGACACTCAGGCTCTCCGCGTCCCAGCTCAAAATCAGCTCGCCGTAGGCCGAGTACCCGTCTGGAAAGGGAGCGTCCGCCTGCGGCACGGCGGCCGGGCCTGCCACCTGGAAGCGCGCCAGCTCGTAGTCCGGGCCGAAGGCCCCCTGCCGGAAGCCTCCACGCTGAAGGCGGCCTTCCAGGCGCGCGCGCATGTCCATCTTCGAGGTCAGGTACTCCGCTCCCAACCCCGCCACCGCGCCCCAAACACCGCCCTCGCCAGGGCGTCCGCCCCAGCCCGCATTCGCCTGCAACTCGAAGCCACCTTCGGGGTTGCGGCGCCGCACAAGCATGGCCGTCCCATCCAGGTGGGCCAGCGTCATCGGCTCCGACATCCCTCCGGCCTTGCCCCAGTCATGCACCGCGGACAGCGCCAGCGTGTACTGCATGGGGTAGGGAGGGCGGCCGAAGAGGACGTGCTGCATGTCCAGGGCGACTTCCGCTCCCATCAGCCGCGCGCCCAGCACGTCCGAGGCGAAGGCCTCCACGTACAAGGGCCTCAGCATGGCCGTCACCACCGCGCCGGCCGGGTGGTAGTCGGGGTTGCCCCGGTTGTTGTAGCGGCGCACCAGGTGCCCGGACAGCAGCGTGTAGGACTCCAAGGCACCCACCCACACGAAGTTCGGCGCGTCCCCTCCCACCATCAGGTTCTGCACCACCTGGCCCCAGTCGGAGAGTTCGTCCCAGTCCTCCTTCCGCACCAGACTGGCACCCGCCTCTGCGCCCCACATGCGCAACCGCACCGGGGCCCCGAGGTCGAGTTGGAGGATGTCCGGCTTGACGAGCTCCAGCCGCGGCTGCACCTGAAGGAAGCCTTCGTCCGTCCCCGCTCCACGGCGAGGCAGCAACGCCCATGTGGTGGTCTCCAGGCTCAGCCGGTTCGCCCAGCCAGAGCCCGAGTTGGACGAGTCCGGCTCTTCCTCGACCAGGGCGTCACCCTCGTCCATGGAGGGCTCGAGTTGCTCGTCCACCTCTGGCTCAAGGAGGACGGTGTCTTCCTCGACCTTCGCCAGGTCGTCCTCATAGGCAATCTCCTCCGCCCACCCTGTTCCGGGAACCAGCAGCGGCAGCAGCACGACGGCCCAGCGCATGTACATCGATGTCTCCTGTGAAGGCCCCGCAGGCGGGGCAATGGACAGAGGTCTCCCATTCAGTCCGGCAGGGCGCCGGGCTGCAGGGTGGATGCATTGCATTGCGGGAGTCGCCAGCCGGCCGGTTGGGCCGAGCCATAGGCAGACGTGTCACGTCACGGCGCTGGGAAGCCCAGCCCCGCCCCAACAGCAGGCAGACGTGTCACGCCACGGCACCGGGCAGGCCCGGCTCCGCTCATGACTCCAAACGCGAATAGGGATGACTGAGGAAGGGCTCCTCAACGCTCATCAGGCACGCGGCCCGACGAAGTGCAGACGGCTACTCGGCGCACGAGGACCACCAGCACGCGCCTCACATGGCGGTGCGGGAGGTCCTCGACGCAGCGCGAGAGCCCAACGCCTGTTTCGAGGTGGAGCTAGGAAGGTGGCTCAGGCGCGTCGCCCTCCGGGCGCCCTCCGCAGCCACCAAGGAAGCGCGCAGTTACGCGCGCGCACTCCAGCACAGTGAGGAACACATCGCCCTCCAGGGCACGCCAGAATGAACTAGACTAATAGGTACAGTCCATTGGACCCTAGATTAACATTCGGCACAAGCCCCCAATGTCGGAAACCCACGAAAGTGCTTGGAGGCAGTGCTCGCAAGGTTAAGGGAAAGTGACGTTGCCCAGGGTGACGGTGCGGCGCCCATCCGCGTCCCAGAGCTTGAGCGTGAAGCTCCCTTGAGGGGACTCAGATGCAGCCTCGGCCTCAACCACCACTCGCTGGAACGTCGAACCGGGGGCCATGGGACCGGACTGCCACACTCGAAGCACCCTCAACTCCTCGTTGGCCTTGCCCCTGAGCATCGCCCCCACTGCTGTCCACGGTTGGTCGTCCCCCCGTGACATGAGGATGACCTCAACAGCCACCCTGCGGGCCGTGCGGTATGCAGCGACATAGTGTTTGGCGGCTGCCGCTCCTGGGCCTTCGGTCACCCCCTTGGTCACGTCGCGGAAATCAACGCCTCGCTTGCTGAGGACTTCCGTCGAGATGAGTCCTGTCAGCCCATCAGGAGCATTTCGCTCCGCGCGCAGACGCTCATTCTCCTCTCGGCATTGCTCAGCCTCGATGCGCGCTTGGCGGACTTCCTCCTGGTATGTCTCGACGCTCCTCTTGCGCCGGTAGACCTCGACGAGCGCTTCTGACCGTGCGGGGTGCGCTACCAGGACAAACGTCGCACTCGCCGGGGCCGCACCATCCTGAAAGCGCACCGTCAACTTGAGTCGGTCACCCGGATTGAATTTCTCTGAAGGAACCAAGCGCAGCATCGTACTGAGGCCAGCATCCACGACCGAGAAGCGCTCGCGCCCCTCGAGCGTCACCCCTTCTCGACTCACCTCCGAATCGAAGATAAACACCGTCGAGAGCCCTGGGCTCACTGCTACTTCAGGTGCTGGCTGAACATCATCCGAGACCAGCTCGATTCGGCGAACGCTCAGTCCCACGGTGGAGGCGGGCGACTGCGCTAGGGCCGTTCCCTCCCCTGCGAGGAGGAGGAAAAGCAGCACGGCCGACACAGAATGATGCACGCGACGTCTCCCCTACCAAGCCAGCGGCGACGCCGCTGGCGACTCACGGGCGCCTGCCCAACAACGACAGGTCATTCAAACTCACTCACTGCCTTGACAAAAACGGCAGAGTACACGCGCGCCTTTCCAGACTCCCCTCCGCCACCCTCTATCTCCAGTCCGCGGTTGTCCGAGGTGTCTCGCACCTCCAAGCACACGGGGAGGCTCTCTCCGCGAAATCGCGCTCGAGTCAGTCGGACATAGACGCGCTCGGCGATAATGAGTCGCCCAGACAGAGTGGCGTAGTCCGACCCCACAATGATCTGCGCAGTACCTTCCTTCACCGTTACGTATTTTTGCGTTCCCCGAACGAAAGTAGCCGCCTCGTCGTCTCCAATCTCCATGCCCAGCTTCTTCATGCCTTTGGTGGCGCCTGCCGGGCACGGCTCAGGCTCCGGAGCCGGGCGCACCTGGGGACCGGAGCACGCGAACGTGGTGCAGAGGGCCGCCGTCGCCACGGCACTGCTGACGCTCCTCGTGGCCTTCTTGGAAGGCACCGGCAGGGAGGTCGGGGAGTCACTCTTCGTCGTCGTCACGGTGGCAGTCACCTCGGGAAG
>NZ_JBKGHJ010000676.1:0-3542 GCF_046520365.1 Corallococcus sp. 4LFB | reverse complement strand
CCGGCTGCGCGCTGGTGCTGGGGGACCTTCCCAGCCTGCGCGAGGTGTGGGGGACGCCGCGCGCTTCGTGCCGCCGGACGACGCCCGCGCGCTGGCGCGGACCCTGCGCTTCCTCATGGACCATCCGCGCGAGCGCGAGGCCCTGGCGGCGCGGGGCCGCGAGCGCGCGCTCACCTTCACGCCCGCCCGGATGGCGGAGGCCTACCTGGAGCTCTACGCGAGCCTGGCCCGGCTCGAGCAACGCGTGTCCTGACGAACCGAGGAGCCTGCCCACCCATGCGAGTCGTCCTCTTCTGCCACTCCCTGCTGTCGGACTGGAACCACGGCAACGCCCACTTCCTGCGCGGAGTGGTGACGGAGCTGTCCGCGCGCGGGCATGCCGTGCGCGTGCTCGAACCCGAGGACGCCTGGAGCGTCCAGCACCTGCTGGAGGAGCCCCACGGCGTGGCCGCGCTCAACGAGGTCCGCGCGTTCTACCCGCGCGTGCGCCCGGAGCGTTACACGCGCGACTCGCTGAACCTGGAGGCCGTGCTGGACGGCGCGGACCTGGTGCTGGTGCACGAGTGGACGCCGCCGGAGCTGGTGCGCCGCATCGGCGAGCACCGCCGCGACGGCGGCCGCTTCCGCCTGCTCTTCCACGACACCCACCACCGGGGCGTGAGCGCCCCCGACGCGCTGGCCGGCTACGGCCTGTCCCAGTACGACGGGGTGCTCGCCTTCGGTGACGTGCTCCGGGACCTCTACCTGGAGCAGGGCTGGGCGAGGCGCGCGTGGACCTGGCACGAGGCCGCCGACGTGCGCGTGTTCCACCCGCACCCGCGCAACCGCGAGGTGCGGGACCTGGTCTGGATTGGCAACTGGGGCGACGACGAGCGCACGAAGGAGCTGGACGAGTTCCTCCTGGAGCCGGTGCACACGCTGGGGCTGACGGCGCGGGTGCACGGCGTGCGCTACCCGGCCCCCGCCCTGCGCGCCCTCTTCGACGCGGGCATCGAGTACGCCGGCTGGCTGCCCAACCACCGCGTGCCGCTGGCCTTCTCCCAGGCGCGCGTCACCGTGCACATCCCCCGGCGGCCCTACGCCACCCGGCTGCCCGGCATCCCCACCATCCGCCCCTTCGAGGCGCTGGCCTGCGGCATCCCGCTGGTGTCCGCCCCCTGGGAGGACACGGACGGGCTCTTCACGCCGGGCCAGGACTTCCTCGTCGCCCGCGACGGGGCGCAGATGCGGCGGCACCTGTCCACGCTCGTCGCGGACGCGGAGCTGCGGCACGCCTTCGCGGAGGCCGGCCTGCGCACGGTCCTGTCCCGGCACACCTGCGCGCACCGCGTGCAGGAGCTGCTGGGCATCTGTCAGTCCCTGGGCATGTCCGAAGACGTCCTCCACCCGCAGTCCCCCGAAAGGGTCCTCGCATGAGCCACGGCCTGCGCATCGCCTTCTTTGGTTCAAGCCTGGTGTCCGCCTACTGGAACGGCGCGGCCACCTACTACCGGGGCCTCATCCGCGCCCTGCACGCGCGCGGCCACCGCGTCACCTTCTACGAGCCGGACGCCTACGGCCGGCAGCAGCACCGCGACCTCCAGGACCCGGACTGGGCCCGCGTCGTCGTCTACGCGGACGACCGGGGCTCGGTGGACGCGTGCCTGGACGACGCGTTCGGCGTGGACGTGGTGGTGAAGGCCAGCGGCGTGGGCACCTTCGACTCCTACCTGGAGGCGCGGGTGCTGGAGCTGCGCCGCTCCGGCACGCGGGTGGTCTTCTGGGACGTGGACGCGCCCGCGACGCTGGAGCGCGTGGCGAAGGACGCGAACGACCTCTTCCGCCCGCTCATCCCGCGCTACGACCACATCCTCACCTACGGCGGCGGCGCGCCGGTGGTGAACGCGTACCGCGAGCTGGGCGCGAAGCGCTGCGTGCCCATCTACAACGCGTTGGATCCGGACACCCACCACCCCGTGGCCCCCGACCCGCGCTTCGCCGGGGACCTGGCCTTCCTGGGCAACCGCCTGCCGGACCGCGAGGCGCGCGTGGAGGCCTTCTTCCTCAAGGCCGCGGAGGCGCTGCCCCGGCTGCGCATGCTCCTGGGCGGCAGCGGCTGGGAGGCCCGCGTCCTGCCCGCCAACGTCGTGCGCCTGGGACACGTCTACACGCAGGACCACAACGCGCTGAACTGCTCGGCGCGCGCGGTGCTCAACATCCACCGCGACAGCATGGCGCGCTTCGGCTTCTCCCCGGCCACGCGCGTGTTCGAGGCCGCGGGCGCGGGCGCCTGCCTCATCACCGACGCCTTCGAGGGCGTGGAGCAGTTCCTGGAGCCCGGCCGCGAGGTGCTGGTGGCCCACTCCGCGGAGGAGGTCGCCGAGCACCTGAAGCGCCTCACCCCGGAGGACGCCCGGCGCGTCGGGCAGGCCGCGCTGCGGCGCGTGCTGGCCGAGCACACGTACGCGCACCGGGCGGTGGAGGTGGAGGCGGAGCTGGGCTACCGCGCTCCAGCCCCCGGGGGACCGGCGTGATGGCGCCCCAGCACATGCACATCGTCATCCTGGGGCTGTCCATCACCTCCAGCTGGGGCAACGGCCACGCCACCACCTACCGGGCGCTGGTGCGCGAGCTGACGCGGCGCGGGCACGACGTGCTCTTCCTGGAGCGGGACGTGCCCTGGTACGCCGCGCACCGCGACCCCAGCGGCACCTGGGCCGGGCGCACGGAGCTGTACGCCGGCCTGGACGACCTGCGCGAGCGCTTCGCCGCCGAGGTCCGCAAGGCCGACCTCGTGGTGGTGGGCTCCTACGTGCCGCAGGGCGTGGGCGTGGGCGCGTGGGTGCAGGGCACCGCGAGGGGCGTCACGGCCTTCTACGACATCGACACGCCGGTGACGCTGGCGAAGCTGGAGCGCGGGGACTTCGAGTACCTCGCGCCCCACCTGGTGCCCGGCTACCAGCTCTACCTGTCCTTCACCGGCGGGCCCACGCTCCAGCGCATCGAGCGGGAGCTGGGCTCGCCCGCGGCCCGGCCGCTGTACTGTAGCTGCGACCCGGAGCTGTATGGCCCGTGCGCGGGGACGCCGCGCTGGGACCTGGGCTACCTGGGCACGTACAGCGACGACCGGCAGCCGGTGCTGGAGCGGCTGATGCTGGACGCGGCGCGCGGCTGGCCGGAGGGGCGCTTCGTCGTGGCCGGGCCCAGTACCCCGAAGGCGTGGCGTGGCCGCCCCAGGTGGAGCGCGTGCAGCACCTGGCGCCGCCGGAGCACGCGGCCTTCTACGGCGCCCAGCGCTTCACGCTGAACGTCACCCGCGCGGACATGGTGCGCGCCGGGTACTCGCCGAGCGTGCGGCTGTTCGAGGCGGCCGCGTGCGGCGTGCCCATCATCAGCGACGCGTGGGAGGGGCTGGACGGCTTCTTCACGCCGGGCGTGGAGATACTGGTGTCGCGCGGCGCGCGGGAGACGCTCGGCTACCTGCGCGAGCTGCCGGAGGCGGAGCGCCAGGCGGTGGCGCTGCGGGCCCGGCGCGGGTCTCGCCGAGCAGACGCGCGACGCAC
>NZ_JBKGHJ010000675.1:0-3551 GCF_046520365.1 Corallococcus sp. 4LFB | reverse complement strand
CTCCAGG
Organism: Corallococcus sp. 4LFB; assembly: GCF_046520365.1. NCBI lineage: Bacteria > Pseudomonadati > Myxococcota > Myxococcia > Myxococcales > Myxococcaceae > Corallococcus > Corallococcus sp. 4LFB. The sequence continues at coordinate 3,544 of NZ_JBKGHJ010000675.1, read as the reverse complement.
GCCCGCTCGGAAGTCCTTCGCCGCGCCGTCGGGGTCGCCCGCGGTAGAAGCGCGCCTGGCCCAGGTAGAAGGGCGTGGAAGGCCTCCAGGGCCGCGGGGGGCGCGTGGCGGGTGAGCAGGTCCCGGGCCTGGGCCGCGTCCCCGTCGGAGAGCACGAGCGTCCCGGCGAGCAGGCCCAGGCGGCCCGCATCCGGGCATTTCGCCTTTTCACAGGCCGTCAGCTCCGCCCGCGCGAGCGCCGTGGCGTCGGACCGGTGCAGGCGGACGGCCTCCAGCGTCGCCGGGGACTGCCCCAGCGCCGCCGTCGTCATCCAACCCGCCACCCAGCCGGTCCAACTCATGGGATTCTTCCTTTCACTTCGCGGCCTTGCGGCTTCGGAACGAGAGGGTTGCAGCCGACATTCCCCACCAGGTGGGCGGGGGTCGGTTTGACAGTCGGCCCGACAAGTCCTAGATCCCGCGCCCACGGGCGGGTCCAGCGGGGTTGTCGGCCCGTTGCGCTACCCGAAGGGAATCCTTACGTTGCGCCGCCGTTGAGCGCTACTCCGGACCGCCGTCGTGTCAGGAACACCTGTCGTCGGTAGCACTGCTCGTTCACAGACCTCGGGGGGGGAAACAGCTCATAGGGGAGGCTCCATGAAGCCGTGTCCGTCCGATCTGCCGCAGACCATCAATCCCGAAGCCGGCCCGAAGCGGGCAGGCGTCGAGACGCATCGAAACCTGAACTGCAACCACTACGACAACTGCCTCGATGAGGCCGTGCGTCGCGGCTGGCAGTCGTTCACGTGCATGAAGTGTCCGATGTACGCCAACCTCGCTCCTCCGCAGATGGGGCTGGAGGCGTACGCCACGCAGCGCCGTCCTGTCTAACAAGGACGTCTGACATGGGCCCATGACACCGGGCCCGCGCGAGCTTGTACCCGGCCACGCCCGAAGTTCGGACGTGGCCGGAGTCCGCGTGGAAGCTCCCTTCGAAGCCACCGCTTCAGGGGACCGCGGCGTAGATGACGGCCACCCAGTACTGACCCTGGCCGAAGCGCCTGGAGTTGCCCCGCACCAGTCCCACGCCCACGCGGGTGTTGGTGGCGGTGGCCAGGCTGCGTGACTCCGGCACGGCGCCCGGGTCTCCGACGACGAAGAAGTCCACCGACGCGGTGCCCGCATCCGGCAGCGCGGTGAAGACGCGCTCGTGCAGGGGGGACGGGTCGCCGTCTCCCGCGGTCGGCTCGTCCCTGCGCCAGCGCGCGGCGGGCGTGTTCGCGCGCCAGCCGCTCCAGCGCCTCGCTGCGCACCAGGGGCGGCAGCTTGAGCGTGGCGCGGTGGCGGGAGAGGCCTCGTAGACGTCCGACACCGGGTCCGCCGGCAGCTGCGCGCCGGGCGAGGCCGCGGTGAAGACCTCCGTGACGATGGCCTGGTCTCGGCCGTCCACCTTCTGGAACGCCACGCCCACACCCATGAAGCGGAACGCGGGGTCCATCAGGTTCTTGCGGTGGCCGGGGCTGTGCTCGATGCCGAAGTGCGCCGCGAGCGGACCGGCCGCCAGCCCCAGGTTCTCTCCCGCGCGCACGTAGCGAGTGCCCTCCGGGAGCCGGCGCGTGAGCGTGGAGCCGTCCGGCGCGATGTGGGCGAAGAAGCCCTCCGTGGCCATGCGCGTGCTGTAGCGCAGCGACACGTCCTCCAGCGTCGGGTCCGGCGTGAGCTCCGGCAGCTTGTGCGCGCGGCGCAGGGTGTTGATGCGCTCGTAGAGGGCGGTGCGGGCCTCGGCCAGCGTGGTGGGTTCGCGCTGCGCTGGCTGCCCACCGCGCGCGGTCCGGGCGCCCACCTGCACCAGGAACAGCGACGCCACCTCCGGCCCCGCGTTCCCCTGGCCCACCATCTCCACGGTGTAGGCGCCGGGCGTCTCGAAGGTCACCAGGGCGCAGAAGCCGTGGGTGCCGGAGGGCGCGCGGCTCAGGGCCACGGCCTCCACCTCGCCATCCGGCCGGGTGACGAAGACCTGCGGGCTTCTCAGCGGCGGCACCAGCCGGCCGCACACGCGCTTCTCCGTCCCGGCTTTGGCAAGCGTCCGGGGGAAGGGGAGCACCTCCGCCTTGCGGTCCGCGGTGAGCAGCACCAGCGCGGCGCGCTCGCCCAGGAAGGCGATGCCCACGCCGTAGTGGCTCACGCGCTCGTCGTTGAAGTCCGTGCGGGCGAGGAACGTCTCGATGGCGTGCGCGCGCACCCAGGCGCGGATGACCAGCACCTTGGGGGACGGATCCGCGGCGCCCGAGTCGCTGACCGCCTCCGTCAGCGTGAGCAGGTCCGGGGCGCCGGTGGAGAACTCCGTCAGGGCCTCGCGCGCGAGCCTCCGGGCCGCGGCCTCCAGCGCCTTGTCGCTCGTGGGCGCGCGCCGCCCACGCGCTCGAACTCGCGCTGGACGTGCAGCCGGGCCCGGGCCTCCTGGGCCTGGGGCGTCTCCTCCACCACGGGGGACGGGAGGTCCTGGCCTCCCGGGGCCGGAGCGGCGACGGAGGCCACCTTCGAGGACGGCGTCGCGGCGGACGCGGGGCCCGGGGGGACGGACACTCCGGCGAGCAGCAGGCCCAGGAGCACGCCCCTCATCGCGACTCCAGCTGGAACGCGAGCGCCTTCACGGTGCCGGGGCCCAGCTTCTCGTTGAGCCGCTCGCGGAGGGAGTCCGCCTGCCGGGAGAGGACCTGGGCCCACTCGGCGCTCTCCACGGAGATGACCAGCGTGGTGCCGTCCAGCTGATGCGGGCGGCTGTGCCGCGCGATGTTCTCTCCCGCCGCGGCGACCCAGAGCGGCATCAGCGACGAGGCGCGGCCCGACTCTCCCGCCAGGCGCGCCAGCACGCGGGGCAGCAGGCTCTCCAGGGTCTTCGGTTCGCTGCGCGCCATCGTCGGACGATTCTGGAACCCCTGGCGCCGGATGCCAACCCACACTTTGCCTGCCCGCCCGGCCGATTGCGTCCGGCGCCCCGGTTTCCGGCGTTCACTGCGAGGGGGCCCGGTGCCATCCCGGTCGCGTCACGGCCTCCGCCCCTGTAAGGTCGTGGCAAGGCCGGTCCCCCTCGGAGTTCCCATGCGTCACATCCCCCTTCCGGTCCGGTCCCCCGGCCTCGTGCTCGCATGCCTGCTGGCGTGCGCCATGGGCTGCGGGATGTCCGGCCTGGACGCGCCGTTCATCCAGGGCGGACGGACGGACGAGGCCTGCACGGTGGATCAGGACTGCGCGGATCCGGCGCTGTTCTTCTGCAACACGGCCCTGTCGCGCTGCGAGCCCGCGTGCCGCACGGACCTCGACTGCTCCGTGACGCGCCGGGGGGAGCTGAACGCCATCGCCGCGTGCGAGTCCCAGGCGCTGGGCTGCCGCTGTGACGCCAGCCGCTGCGTCCCGGCCCTGTGCACCGGAGATGACGGCTGCGACGGCCTGGACGTGTGCCGCGACGGCGCCTGTCGTCCGCCCCCGCCGCCGTCCGCCGCGGTGGCCTGCCGCGTGGTCCCCGAGCGCGTCGTCGCGCCCGTGGGCACCACCCTGCGCTTCG
>NZ_JBKGHJ010000674.1:0-3560 GCF_046520365.1 Corallococcus sp. 4LFB | reverse complement strand
CACCGCGCGCCCCCGCCGCCCCGCAGTCGCGTCCCCCCGAGGCCTTCCCGGACGCCACCCGCCCCATGTCCCAGGAGGAGCTGCCCGTTCCCTGGAAGCCCCAGGGCGCGGGCGAAGCCACCGAGGCCCTGGAGGCCGCGAAGATCTTCGGCGCCCTGTCCCAGACCACCGGCAACATGCCGGCCTACCTGGACGAGAAGGCGACCCCCTACGTCCCGCCAAAAGAGGCCCCGCGCCGCCAGGCCCCCGTCGTCGACGAGCGTCCCCACGAGACCCGCCCCATGCAGGTGCGGACCAAGACGCGCGAAACGCTCGTGGGCTACGACATGGACATCTCCGCGGCCCTCAAGCAGGCGGAGCTGAAGCGCCGCGAGGCCGAGCTCGCCGAGCAGAAGCGCAAGAAGAAGCAGCAGCCCGCGAAGTCCCCGGGCGGCAGCCCGCTCGCGGGCCTGTGGCCCATCCCGCCCCAGTACCGCTTCTGGGCCATGCTCCTGGTGGTCGCCCTGGCGTGCGGCCTGGGCTTCGGCGTGATGTGGCTGTTGCTCAACGCCGACGGCGGCGCTTGAACCCCAGGCCTTTCAGTCCAGCGCCGGCAGCCGGTACTGGATGCCCAGCGACACCGTGGCGGTGTTCAGCCAGTTGCTCGTGAAGCCGTCGCTGAACTCCTCCTCGTTGTCGTCGGACGTGCCGCGCGCGCCGCCGCCCAGGTAGCGCAGGTTGAGGAACGCCTCCACGGTGTCCGTGATGCGCACGCCGCCGCGCAGGCTCGCGTCCAGCAGCGCCCCCTCCGTGGCCGAGTCGTCATCGCCGTTGAGGATGGCCGTCGTCGCGTAGCTGCCATCCGCCTCCAGCCCCACCCACCAGTTCCGGCTCAAGGGCCACCGCACGCGCACCTTGAGCAGCGGCACCGGCCCCACGTCCCGGTTGGCCCGCCGCAGGGTCCCGTCCGCGGACGTGAAGACGAACGTCGCGTTGCGCAGCTGGAGGGACGCGCCCACGGACAGCTCCCGCTCGGGGTCGCCCAGCAGGTCGTAGAGGTAGCTGGCCCGGTAGAACGGGAACGCGTAGCGCACGTCCAGCGGCGTGTTCTCCGGGAACGTGAGCCCGTCAATCGTGACGTCCCGCCGCAGCACCACCTGCGTCTGGAGGTCCAGCGGCTGCACCAGGAACACCACCGTGTGCCGCCCGCGCAGGGACAGCTCCGCGCTCAGGCGCACGAACGTGTAGAGGTTGTCCTGCCCGCCGTCCTCCGGGAAGCGGAAGATGGTGCCGTCGCTCCCCTCCCGCAGGCTGTGCGACAGGACGTCCAGGAAGCCCAGCTCCGCCACCGCGCGCAGCTCCACGCGCGGCGCCTCCGCGCGCGCGGCGCCCGCCACCCCGAGCAGCCCCGCCACCACGCCTGCCATCCTCTGGAACCGGTGCATCGTTTCCCCCCCGGGAAGTGCGTCCTCGCCGCCGGAAGCAGACCCGACCCGCGCGCGCGAAGGGGGCCCCTGTGAGGGGACTGTTCACTGCCTGCTCGTGCGTCTGTCAGGCGCCCGTCAGGGGCAGGGGCGGCGCCACGGGCGGCTCCAGCGGCAGGAAGAGCCGGAAGATGGTGCCCTTGCCCGTCTCCGGCGTGTCCAGCGACACCTGGCCCAGGTGCGTATCCATGATGCGCTTCACCAGGGCGAGCCCCAGCCCGGTGCCCTGCGCCTTGGTGGTGAAGAAGGGTTCGAAGACGCGCGTGCGCAGCTCCGGCGGGATGCCCGGCCCCGTGTCGGAGAGCTCCACCTGGACGCCGGCCCGGTCCACCCACGCCCTGCGCGCCACCACGCGCAGCGTGCCGCCCTGGGGCATGGCCTGCACGGCGTTGAGCGCCACGTTGAGGAAGCACTGGCGGATGAGCCGCTCGTCCACCGTCACCGGCGGCACGCCCTCCTCCATCATCCACTCCACCCGCACCGGATGCGGCGAGGTGGCGCCCACGTCGGAGAGCGCGCTGCCCACCGCCTCCTCCAGCAGCTGCGCCACGGAGACCGGGTACGGGTGCGGCGACGGAGGCCGCGCGAAGGTGAGCAGGTCCGCCACCATGCGGTCCAGCCGGTCCGCCTCCTCCCCCACGATGTCCAGCAGCGGCGTCGCCGCGCTCTCCGGGCCGACGATGCGGCGGATGGTGGCCACGGAGTTGAAGATGGCGCCCAGGGGGTTGCGCACCTCGTGGGCCACCACCGCGGACAGCTCCCCCAGCGCGGCCAGCCGCTCGCGGTTCACCAGCTGCTCCTGCGTGCGCGCCAGCTTCGCGTAGCTCTGCTTCAGGTCCTCCACCAGCCGCGCGCCCTCCAGCGCCAGCGACAGCTGGTTGGCGATGGCGTCCGCCCGCTCCAGCTCCGCGGGCGTGAAGCGGCGCGCCCGGCGCGTCTCCACCATCACCGCCACGCCCACCATCTGGTCGTGCACGGCGAGCGGCAGCACCATGTACGCCAGGCCCTCCGCGGCCTGGCGCAGCTCGTCGTTCACCCGCACCTCCGTGTCCGCGTCCTCCACCCGCAGCGGCTGGCGCGTGCGGAACACCTGGCCCGCGAGCGAGTTCGACGACAGGTCCAGCGGCACCTCGCGCCCCAACAGCTCCGGGTGGCCGCCCGTCGCCGCGCGGATGGCCAGCCGCTGGCCCTCCGCGTCCGGCAGGAGCACGTACGCGTCCGGCACGTCCACGATGCGCGCCAGGCTGGTGACGCCCGTGGCCAGCAGCCGGTCCAGCTCCAGCGTGGCCGCCAGCGCCTTGCCCACCTCGTGCATCAGCGCCAGGTCCTCCGCGCGGCCGCGCACCTCGTCCAGCAGCCGGTGGGATTCGATGGCCGCCGCGAAGTGCGTGCCCATGGCCTGGAGCGTCTCCACCTCCAGCGCGGTGAGCCGCCGGCGCGCGTGGAACAGCACGCTCAGCGTGCCCACGCCCCGCGAGCGCACCCGCAGCGGCACCGACACCAGCGTCTGGAACGCCAGCGCCCGGAGCGCGTCGCGCGTGGGCGCGGGGCACGTCTCCGCGTCCAGCACCTGCACCGCGTCCGGCATCCCGCCCGGCCGGGGAAGTGAGCCCAGCCGCGCCCGGCGCACGCGCGCCACCGCGTCCTCGGACAGGCCGCGTGAATAGACCAGCTCCAGGGGCTCGCCCGGCTCGTGCCGCGTGTCCGCGGGCAGGAGCAGGCACACCGCGTCGCAGCCCAGCAGGCCGGAAATCTCCTCCGTGCCGGAGCCGAAGAAGGCGCGCGGGTGCGGCGCGGACGCGGCCTGCGCCGCCAGCCGTCCCAGCGCGGTGAGCGCCGTGGCGCGCACGCTCAGCCGCTGGATGGTGCGCGCCGCGTCCAGCGCGGAGGACACCTGCTGGCCGAACAGCCGCACCGCGGACACGTCCTCCTCGCTCAGCCACTCGGAGGCCAGCACCAGCATGGCCATGGGCGTGTTCTCCACGTCGATGCGCACCCCCACCGCCCGGTGCGTCTGCGCGCGGCGGAACACCGCCAGCACCGCGTCCATGCGCGCCTCGGACACGAAGCGGGACGCCTCCATGCCCAGGTCCTCCA